>NZ_JBFRST010000040.1:0-716 GCF_041473705.1 Vibrio sp. 10N.222.55.B11 | reverse complement strand
TAATGCCGATCAGTTAAAGCCAAAGCGATCGGTTGAAGGATCCTTCAGAGCTGTCAAAATCCAAGTGTATTTAATGCACTTGGATTTTTTTATGGATGTTTCTCAAGCTCTAAACATAATTAATGATTGGAAACCTAGCAGCGTTGAGACTTTGTCTGACTTGCTTCCAATTGAACTCATCGACGAAGCCTATTCTCTTACTGATACTGTCACGATGAGAAAGAGGAAATTAACTTTAGAATCCATGGTGTGGCTGCTTGTTGGAATGGCTATCTATAACAGTAAATCCATGAAAGATTTAGTGAACCAACTTGATATTGTCGACCGTACAGGTAAAGCTTTTGTCGCACCGAGTGCGTTAACTCAACGTCGAAAGACGTTGGGTGAAGACGCAATTAAAGCGGTCTTTGAGCGAATGACTACGTCATGGTTAAACAGTGCAAAGTTACCCCAATGGAATGGATTAACGCTGCTTGGCGTCGATGGCGTTGTTTGGCGAACGCCCGATAACCCGCAAAATGAAAAGGCATTTTCTCGACAAAAAGGGACGCAATATCCGCAAGTGAGAATGGTCTGCCAAATGGAACTAAGCAGTCACATTATTACGGCCAGTGCATTTGATAATTACAATACAAACGAAATGATATTAGCTGAAAAACTGATAGGAACAACACCAAACCATAGCGTGACAATGTTCGATAAGGGGTTCTATTCTT
>NZ_JBFRST010000039.1:0-108716 GCF_041473705.1 Vibrio sp. 10N.222.55.B11 | reverse complement strand
TCTTAAGTGAACGGCATTAGGCTATCGAGCCCGTCTTTTTGTTGGTGTTATCTGTTCGCTTAACTAAGCAGACTGAACTTAAGCGTCTGACTCAATCAAATACACTTCTTCACAGAAGCGAGACAACCCTTTCTTAGCAATCTTCGGATGTTCATCGTTCGCTATATCTTGATTCAACAATGTAATTTTGTATCCTGCAAACAATTGAGCAATCTCTAACTTAGGTACGCTAAACGGAGGCCCCGCCATCTCGCTTTGATCATAATCCAGAGTCACCAGAAGGATCTTACCGCCCGGTTTCAGCAGTTGTTTTAAGCGCTCTACGTACTGCACTCGCATCTCTTCAGGCAATGCGACTAAAGACGCGCGATCATAAATGGTATCGACAGGTTGGATTGGCGCTGAAAAGTAATCGCCCGTGTAGATGTTCAGTTCATCGAATTGGTAGAGCTCGTGCTGACCGCTAATTTGAGTCACAGTCGGGGTATAAAGGTGCTCTGAAAAAAATGCGCGAACCGCAATCTGGCTTAACTCGACACCTTGAACATCTTCATGCTTTGAAGCTAGCCAAATCAGATCTTCACTTTTGCCACAAAGTGGAACAAACACACTCTTCTCGTAGCTAGGCTCAGTATTTTCCCAAAATTTAATCAGAAGTGGGTTTACATCTTCGAGGTGGAAACCAATTTGGTTGGCTGCCCATTTATTGTGCCAAAATTCAGGATTATTCATCTTTCGTTCATGTTAAACAGTCATAATGCAAGGGTACAGTATAGAGAGGTAAGAGCAACCTTAGCTTGGTTTAAAGTACTAAATTGATTTCGATAAAATCAGAAACTGGCTAAGTTCAAAGTTCTGATAATTGCGGAACTAACGGTTGGATTATTTGTCTATATCTTCACATTTTAAAGCAATATTAAACGTTAGAGTTGGTTTCTGTCTTAGCTAGCCCCATTTATTATGTAGTGAGTTTAGTTAAGCTGTTTTTACTCTTGTGCGTTACTGGTTACCCCTTTTGACTACCCGTTTTTTGTAACCTTGTATTTTGGAGTTTGAATGAGTGTATTTCTCCGTACGACGGCCCTAATGCTTTTGGTATTGAGCCGAGCGCCTGCATTCGCAGCAGCACCTGTTTCAACAAGTTCAACAGATCAAACGCGCACTCCTGCGCAAAACCAAGTATCTTCAAACGTATTCCGTCATAGTTTGAGCGGCCTTTACGGCATCAAAGCCTTCGACTCACGCCCGACTCAGCCTTACACCGACTTCGATATTCTGTACAGCAAAGCGCATCAAGGCCAAGCTGAACTAGAGACTATCTGTAAAAGTACTGCCCTACTAACCAATTCTGAAGCGCTATTTGCTGGCGTTAAATCTCAAGCTCGTGCAGAAGAAAAAATCGCCCTTGAGCTTGATGGTGATGTGACAAAAATTACCGACTTAGCCCGTGCAACTATCATCGCGAACGATGTAGAGAGCTTGGTTGAAGTTTACGAAGCGCTAAGCCGTGAAGCAGACGTTGTAAAGCTGAAAAACAAGTTTAAATCACCAGCTGACTCTGGTTACCGTGACCTTAACTTGTTGGTTCGTTTGCCTAAAACCAACATCATTGCAGAGGTTCAACTTCACTTAAAAGCGATTGCTGATGTGAAAAGTGGTCCTGAGCACGAGCTGTACGAAATTATCCAAGGCATTGAGCGTCACGCAATTGCGGAACATCGCCCAATCAACGATATCGAAGCGGCACAAATCAATAGCCTACGACGCCAATCTTTAGAGCTTTACCAACAAGCATGGCAACCGTACATTACAACGCACATTAAAGCGGCTTAACACATAGATAGGCTATTCCAATAAACATCACAAGGGCTGCACTCGCAGCCCTTTTTAGTACTTGTTGAGTAGCCTCTCCACTTCCTATCCCAAATAATCAGATCGTTTAAATTTAGATCTCAGTCTCTTTTCTCCGTCGAACATTTCTGTTTCTATAGCGAATAAGCTTCTGACAAGAAAAGGAATTACGTCAATGCAGAATAACAAATCCATGCTTTCCATCGCGCTACTTGCTGCGTTTTCTGTACACGCTAGTGCTGACGAATGCGGAAAGATCACCATTGCAGACATGAACTGGAACTCGGCGAGCCTATTGCTCATGTCGACCAATTCATTTTGAATAACGGCTACGGCTGTGAAGCGGACTTAATCCCCGGTGATAGCGTCCCTACGGGCACGTCAATGATTGAAAAAGATCAACCTGATGTTGCGCCAGAGCTTTGGACTAATGGCATCAAAGAAGCGTTGGATAAGGGTGTTGCGGATAAGCGTCTACGTTACGCGGGCAAGTCTTTGGTCAACGGCGGTGAAGAAGGTTTCTGGGTACCAAACTACCTTGTTGAACAGTACCCAGAGCTTACAACCATTGAAGGTGTGATTAAAAACGCAAAGCTGTTTGAACACCCAGAAGATGATGAGAAGTTTGCGTTTTATAGCTGCCCTGCGGGTTGGACTTGTCAGATTACCTCCGGTCACCTGTTCGATGCGCTTAAGTTAGAAGATCACAATTTTGAAATGGTTGATCCCGGCTCAGGCGCCGCTTTAGCAGGTACGATAGCGAAAGCTTACGAACGCAAAAAAGCATGGTTTGGATATTACTGGTCGCCTACGCCTGTGCTAGGTAAGTATGAAATGGTGAAGGTTGATTTCGGAAGTGGTACTGACATTGAGGAATTCCGTAACTGTACGACACAACCTGATTGTGAATCTCCTAAAGTGACCATGTATCCACCAGCACCGGTTCACACAATCACCACAGAAGCCTTTGCCAATAACGAACCTCTTGCCTACCAATACTTTGAAAAGCGTGGTTTTACCAATAAACAAATGAGTGAGTTGCTGGCCTGGATGGAAGACAACCAAGCCGACGCCGAAGAAGCCATGTATTACTTTCTAGAAAGCTCACCACAGGTATGGAAACCTTGGGTGTCTGAAGACATCGCAAGTAAGGTTCAACAAGCCCTTTAGAGTGAAGATTCAAAGTCAGAGGCCTAGCCTCTGTTTTCGCATCTAAAGCAAGTTCTTACCGGACAGTAAATAGATGGAGTTTGAGAAAGGTTACTAAAAATTAAAGAAATGCGTTTAGCTTAAACTCTATGCAGATACAAAAAGACCACGCTAGGCGTGGTCTATTGCTTGGCTACTTCTCGATTTTAATATTTTCAACGCGGGCCTTTAGTTTTTGTCCCGGTCTGAAAGTAACAACACGTCGAGCAGAAATTGGAATGTCTTCACCAGTTTTCGGGTTACGACCAGGTCGCTCGTTTTTCTCGCGAAGATCAAAATTACCAAAACCAGACAGTTTTACCTGTTCGCCATTTTCGAGTGCTTTACGAACTTCTTCGAAAAACACTTCAACCGTTTCCTTGGCATCCCGCTTGCTGTATCCGAGTGTCTCAAACAGGTTCTCAGCCAAATCGGCCTTCGTGAGTGCCATAAAACTTTCCTCAAAGCTATGTTAAACATTGCTACCATCGCCAGTAGCGCCAAAGCATTTACCCTATTCAATCAATGAGATAAGGTCATTTACAAGGAAAGTGTATGCCAAGCTTCTGATTTTCGCCAACTTTTTTATCTTAACTATTTAATTATTCTTTCAAATCAGAAAGATAACTCGCTTCAAATTTCACATATATAGCTAAAAACCATCTACTCAACAGTAACGAAATGGAGTTATATTCCATACAAACAACCATTAATAGAATTTAAAACTTTAGCGAACCAAATAATAATTTTTGAGACTTTTCTCCGATACCCAATAAAATCAGCCACTTGATTTGATATGGGACTCAACAAAGGTTACTAAATAAGCGTTATTAAATATAAGATTTGTATCATTTCAGAATTTAATTCGAATTCACTTATAAAGGCCTATGTTCTTTTGAGGTTTTCGGTTACAACTTAACAGAGGGTGGCTTGACGGAATCAGAACTCGATGAGTGTATCGAAATCAGAATAGAAATGATCGGTCTAGAAATAGACGATGATCTTGAGAGCCAGTTACTTGCGTGTATGGTTAGTTGATTGCTTAGTAAGTTGGTTATTTAAATAACTTCACTTCTTCGACATAGAATAAGACCTCACAAGTGCGAGGTCTTATTTGTCATTCAAAGCTGCTCATGCAATATCAGCTTTCTTCAATCATTTTTGTTCAGCAAGTGTTTGTGTCGCTTTGGTATTCGTTGTATTCGCAGGTTTCACAATCAAACCAATCCCGACAAGAAACAGTATTGATGCAACAACCTGAGCCACAGACAGCACCTCATCATACATAAAGTAACCGCTAATCAATGCGAAGATAGGCACTAACAAGGTTAACGACGCGGTCGTGCTTAAAGGGTATTGGATTAGCAGCTTATTCCATACCCAATAACCAAATAGCGTGGTTGGGTAAGCTTGAAACAGCACCGCAATCGTCGTGTTCCAATCCCATTGTTCGATGCCCTGCCAGATTATTTGGTCACCGTGTAACATCACGGCAAATGGCACTGGAGCAAACAGCATCCCCCAGACATTGAACGCAAAAGCTTGAGTGGTTTTCGATGCCTTAACAATCACGCCCATCAAGGTCCAACTGCACGCCGCAATCATAATCAAGATCACGCCATTAACGGTGACATTACCCGTAGCTGCAGATACCAATACCGCCAATGCACACATAGCTAGCATCGCACCCAATAATTTACGAATAGAAGCACTCTCCTTGAACAACCACACGCCTACCGCCATGCCGATTAATACGTTGGTTGAAAGCAAGACCGATGAAAGCCCAGACGATAAACCAGCAGTGATCGACCATGAAGCCATACCCCAGATACCCACACCGAACACAAAGCCATAACTGACTAAGTAGCGCCAAGCAACAGGCGATCAGCATGTCGACCGTGGTGAGCTGCTACCAAAAACTGGAATCACAAGGTTGGATTCATTCTCGACCGCAAGCGGGATATTTTGTTTCTCCTCATAAACCTGCTCACTCAACCCCAGAGTGGGCACAGTTTGAGAGTAAGGTGTCCAGCGTTAGGCAAACGTCATCGACTCACAACTCAATCAACGGACCTTTAGGGGTTTCGAGCACCACCAATGATGAGCAGTCGATCGTTGAACTGGAACGAAGTTTTCGTCGCGCTATTAGGCGTATGAGCAACAGGCTTAACCATTACCCAGATACACAAGGTGAGCCGATTTTACGACAGGCATTATCCACTCATTTTGCCAAGCTCGATGTGCACTTTTCACCTGAAGAGATGGTGATTACGGCTGGCTGTATGTCTGCGATTAAGGCCGCACTTGAATCTTGCACTAAAGAAGGCGACACCATCGCTATTAGCTCGCCATGTTTTAACGGTATTCTGGAATTGCTCGGACAAATGTCGCGAAAAATCATCGAGATCCCATCGCTCGATGATGGTGTCGACTTGCAACAGCTAGAAGCGCATTTGAAAAATAAACAAGTCGATGCCGCGATCTTTTGTACCTCTCATATGAACCCTCAAGGGATCAATATGTCAGCCACTCAAAAGCAGAAACTGGCTGAATTAGCGAATCACTATCGAGTGCCGATCATTGAAGATGATGTGTATCTGGAACTGTCCTACTCCTCACACACGCCGCTCCCCGCGAAATACTACGACAAAGGCGGTTTTGTCTTATGGTGTGGATCAGTATCGAAAAGTTTGTCACCGAGTTACCGTTTGGGATGGTGCTTGCCGGGCAGGTTTATCAACGAATACAAGGCTCAGTTCTCAGCTGCGAGCTACAGCGTTGCCCTGCCCACTCAGCTTGCGGTTGCTGACTTTATTGGATCTGGCCAATACGCTAAGCACGTGAGGAAAAGATGCACTCAGATCTTGTCTTTGCGCCAACAATACCTAAGTTATTTGGCTCAGCACCTTCCTCAAGATGTGAAGATAAGTAATCCACTAGGTGGCATGCTGCTTTGGCTGCAAATCCCAAGCTTGAACCAGTCAGCCTTTGCTCAGGGCATTACCGAGAAGAACATTGATATTAGGCTTGGACACCTGTTCAGCACTCTCGACCTTTACAGCAATTGCTT
The DNA here is from genome assembly GCF_041473705.1 of Vibrio sp. 10N.222.55.B11. NCBI lineage: Bacteria > Pseudomonadati > Pseudomonadota > Gammaproteobacteria > Vibrionales > Vibrionaceae > Vibrio > Vibrio sp. 10N.222.55.B11. The sequence continues at coordinate 102,607 of NZ_JBFRST010000039.1, read as the reverse complement.
ACGCATCAATATTGGGTATTCGTTAGAGGGTGGAGCCAAGCAGCAATTGGATGCCTTAATCGAGCTTATCCATATTCACAGCTAACAGCACGTAGCACGTAGCACGTAGCACGTAGCCTTTCAAAATCCGCTTTTTTAAATGCCTTCGAATGCCGAATTCTAATAGCCTTTTGTCATAAAAAAGAAGGCTATTATTCCTATCTTAATTCGGGTAAAGCCCCGAACCGTAAGGAAACCCACTCGCCTCAAAACCCTTAAATGCTGAGTTTGCAAGCACCCACAAAATTATGCAACTTGGCTAATGACACCTCACTTTTAATCGTCAATATACAGCCGTCAGCGCTGGCGTTTTCCTGTATTTGAAGAGAACTATTATGAGTGATAAAACAAAAAACAAACCACTACCTTCCTTTATCGAAGAACGCTTGAACTTCTATATTCAAGACCTGATTACCCAGAACCAAAGCCAGAAGCATTTAGTATTGGGTAAACGCCCCCAGCGTAATTCCGTTGTGATGCAGAGCAATGATTACTTAGCGCTGTCACACAACAAACAGATCCAACAAGCCCATCAAGCGGCGATCTGCGAGCACGATGACAACGTGGTGATGTCTGCCATTTTCTTACAAGATGATCAGTCTAAACCTGCGTTTGAAACTAAGCTTGCGAACTATGTTGGAATGGAGAGCTGTTTGCTTTCTCAATCGGGCTGGGCGGCCAATATTGGGCTATTGCAAACCATCTGCCCACCGGGCACACCTGTGTATATTGATTTCCTTGCACACATGTCGCTATGGGAAGGGATTCGGGCTGCCGGCGCAGTTGCCCATCCGTTTATGCATAACAATATGAATCACCTACGCAAACAGTTAGAGCGCCACGGCTCAGGTGTCATTGTTGTCGACTCGGTTTACAGCACAATAGGCACCATTGCCCCACTGCGCGACATCTACGAAATGGCGCAAGAGTTTGATTGTGCGGTCGTCGTTGATGAATCCCATTCACTGGGTACACATGGAGAGAATGGTGCAGGCTTAGTGCAAGCATTGGGGCTCACCAACCAAGTCGACTTCATCACCGTTAGCTTGGCAAAAACCTTTGCTTATCGCGCTGGGGCAATCCTTGGCCCTAAACAACTGTCTAAAACCTTGCCGTTTGTGGCGTACCCTGCGATTTTTAGCTCAACAGTGTTACCACAAGAAGTGGTTCGTTTAGAGAAAACGTTGGAGGTGATCAAAGGTGCGGAAGACAAACGAGAAGCCTTATTCAATCGGGCTAAGTCGCTGACTACGGGGCTAAAGCGAATTGGCTTTAATATCCGCAGTGAGTCTCAAATTGTAGCGCTAGAGTGCGGCAATGAAAGAAACACGGAGCGTGTGCGAGACTTCTTAGAAGAACGTGATGTGTTCGGTGCGGTATTCTGCCGCCCTGCGACGGGCAAGAACAAAAACATCATCCGTTTTTCAGTGAATGCCGATATGACGCCAAGAGACATTGACCATGTGCTCACGGTTTGTCACGAAGCGTACCATCACCCCGAGTTAGAGTTCGTGTAACCTTTTTCGAACCATATTTATAACCAACACCAACGGCAGGACTGAATGGACGCTATCATGTCGCGATACAAAAAGAGCCCAGCAATTCGCTGAGCTCTTTCTTGAATCTATGTCTACCCAATGGTCGTGAACTTCAGACTATTACACCCGCTAAATCCAGTGAGCAATTTTATCAAACAGTCGGTTTTTATCGGCAGGTTTAACAATAAAGTCCGACATGCCTGATGATTCCATCTTTTCCAAGGTAACGGGAGAACTGTCACCCGTGTGAGCAATAATCGGCACCGAAGAGTATTCTTTGTCGGCACTGCGAATTCGGCGAGAAGCTTCAACACCGTCCATGATTGGCATTTCAATATCCATTAGGATCAAGTCGATTTCGTCGGTATCAAGCGCATCTAAGGCTTGTTGTCCGTCTTCTTTTTGCACAACATCAAAGCCCTGTTTTTCCAATAACATTGCCGTAAATCGGCGTAGAGATTCATTGTCATCGACCACCATAATCGTACGTCTAGTGGTGGCCTCTAGCGGTTTTACAGCAACCGATGGCATCACGTAGTTGGAGTCAAACAGTAAACGGTCAATGGTCGCTTTAGTATTTAGTAGCCAGACTTGTGTTTCCACCCAAATAGGCTCGAAAGAAATGTTACGTACACGCTTGATAGGATGACGCTCATACAAGTAAATGATTCGCGCCTCAGTGAACGAAAGTAACGATTCAATCTTATCGAGGCAACTAGCTCTTAAATCCAAGCTCTCCATATCAACGAAAATCAAGTCGAACTCAAATTGATATTCCTTATTCTGAAGCGCTGATGCCACATCCAAAATCTCTAGGTCAAACCCCATAAAACGGGCTACCTCAGTCATTTTATTGGTGAGAACTTTCTGGTCACTCACCATTAGCACAGTCTTAAGTTTAGTCAGTTCATTCTTGATTTCTTTCACCGAATGGGAAGACAAAGACGGAAAAGTCATCGTGAACTGTGTCCATTGATCCACTTCAGACTGACATTTAATTTCACCACCAAACGAGCGCATTACCTTCTGACAAAATGGCAAACCTAAGCCGTAATTACCCGATTGGCCAGTAGTATAAAAGTCCTGAAAAATGCGTCGAATCACATCATTTGAGATGCCTGATCCGTTATCGGTAACCATTATTTGATTGGCCACTTCATCACTACACATGGTGACATGAATATGAAAATCTTCAGGGCTGCGATGGTGGAATGCGTTCTTGAACAAGTTATACATCACGTACTTCAACAAAGTGTCGCTACCCAAGAAATCAAAGTTACTCTGTACGTCTAAAGAGATTGCTGATTTATCAGCAGAGCGCTTGTAATTGAAACTGTCTATCGCATCCTCAACCACCGCTTGCGCTGAATGCTTCTTAAACGTAGATCGAGAGACTCGGTTTTCATCAATTGAAGTCAGTAACAGATCTATCGTTTCGTTACCGGAATGAATGATCTCCATCGCTTCATCGCCCACTTCACGCAACTGAATCACTTCTTCATTGCTTAACGCATATTGCCCTTTTTGATCGCCACTTTTAGGGTTCGGCAATATGGACTGCATGACATCAATAGAGGTAAGTAATCCGCTTAGAGGGTTTCGCATCTCATGGGCAATACCCGCACCAAAAGACTTCGCCAATGACACCTTGTTTTCATGTTCCACCTGATTGCGGAAGTAGAACAAGTTGCCGAATAAGTAGATAAACAAAAAGATTGGCACATGCGTCCAATCCATTGTGAGTTCGAGGTAGAAGCCTTGTGCAATCCAAGCGCACAAGGTAGCAATCCCAATACCGGCAAAGGTTTGTGCAAACATCACTCTCGTCACGTGCACCAATAAAATATGGAGGAAAATAGCCGACATGAATGACATAACCCAAACGTTGGACCAATTATTCATTAGCAGCATGTAGAAGAAGAAACCTGGCAAACAGATAGTTACGGCAACTTGATAATAAGCCGGAAGGTATTTTCGCCATTCAAATGGGACGCGATTGCGAAATATAATGCCAAAGAACAATACCGAGCAAAACAGGCGAAGCGCTAAGTTTTCGTAGGGTTGCGGGAACAAAAACTCCCACACAATGTAGTAAATTGGGAAGCCGACAAAGCCCATCCAACCCACGAGGGTTAAATTCGGTTCTGCGTACTGGTAAACTTTACGAATCGCGTTCATACGAAATACTTTGCTCTCTAAGCCCTGACGTTTATTAATTCTATGATTTGGTTTTTATACTTATATTTTGGCGCCGATTATATTACACATCACGTCCGAGCAGTGAGGTTTCAATCAAATATGTACCAACGCATTTGTTTTTATTATTAAGCGTAGATGAATGATGCACCCTGCTGACGCTTAAATTTAAGTACGAGTGCTTGGTTCAGGGATGGGCATGCGCGGTGTTCTTTTGATAACTGTGTTCAGCTTACCGCTATGTCACTGTTACTCGATGCATTTTTCTTGGAGTATCCCCGTAATCTATCACTGCGTAATGTTGCGTTACCCTGTTATCCCAGATCGCCATTGAGCCGTTGTCCCATTTGAAACGAACTTGAAACTCAGGGCGTCTCGCAATTTCAAACAGTTGGCTGAGTAAAACATCACTCTCTTTGCGGTCGAGTTCGTTGATATAACGAGTAAACTGTTCATTGATACAGAGCGTTTCTTTATCCGTTTCAGGATGAACTTGAACAACAGAGTGAACCACTGGCGGATTCTCCTGTGCTGTTTTAATCAAGGATTTGTGCCAATCGAGATCAATGTCTTCTGATTCTATACCTTCAAAGGCCACAAGCGAATGAGTCGCCGACAACCCTCTCAACTTAGCTTTCATATCTTCATGTAGAGATTCAAAAACCGCAGTCATAGAACACCAGATAGTGTCACCACCAATGCTTGGAATGTGTTGAGCATGCAACAGGGAAGCTTTCGACGGCAAGCTGCGCCACGTTAAGTCGGTATGCCAATAACTTTCCTTTGGCGCATTGCCACGGGTTGTTTCAATCACACTCACCTGTGGCGCACTTTCCACGCGAGGGAAGAAAGGATGTGCAGGTTCTAACGTTCCAAAGCGCTGTGCAATCATCAAGTGTTGTTCTGGAGACAAAGTCTGCCCGTCGAGAAAGATCACTTGATGGGCAATAAGTGCCTGATACACCTTATCGAGTTCATCAGCACTGCATGTAGAAAGCTCTAGTTCGTGAATACGAGCGCCGATGTGAGGAGTAATGGGTTCTATTTTCAACATACTTTCGCTTATTGGTGATATTGAGTTGCAGGGCGGATCTGGCTACTAGGCTAATCTGACTACTAACTGTAAACCGGGTAAATGTTGATTTTCTTTCTCACTTGAAATAGAAAGTCGTCTCTCCGAAACAAAAAAAGAGCTCCTAAGCTGGAGCTCTTTTCGTTTTTTGATACTTCCTGTATCCATAGACAAGTCCAATCTGTAGTACTTTCACTGAAAGCCAGATCATCGATATCTCCAGTTGTGTATCACCAATAAATCTAGCATACAATCTTCAGACTGTTCTGGGACACAACCGAGATAATCAACTCTAGTGCCAAGCCATTTCGCCGCTTAGCACTTTCGCGCCAAGTTCTAAATCGCCTTCCGTAGCCTCAAATTTCGGGTAGGCTTTCTTCATGTAATCACTGATCTCGACCGATGTTGGATTACTTTTGCTCGCCAACGCTTTTTCAATATCAGCCACATAATCCTTCGTGAAGTGAACTGCATTTATTCCTGTTGGCATTTCACCTAAATAGTGACCCGGAATTACAACCTCTGGCTCTAGTGCTTTCATACGCTCCAACGATTGTGACCACTGGCTACGAATCTCTTTCGATGCAGTATCTGCCATCCATACATGCACACCGCTATACACCGACACGCCACCAAACACCGTTTTTTCAGACGGAACCCATAGGTAAGCTTGGTGTGTATTTATCTCTTTCACTTCGATGGTTTCACCTTCGATGCTTAATGTTGTGTCGTTCATCACCATTGGAACAATCACCTTAGAGGGCGCGTTGCCTTCTAATATAGGCCCCCAGTATTCAAGCTTTGCATCTTTGGTGCGTTTGATATGCGCGACAACGGCTTCACTGGCAACGACTTTAACGTTAGGAAATGCCGAAACTATCGGTTCCAAACCAAAGTAGTAATCTGGGTCGCCGCTACTGATGTAAATCATCGATAATTTTTTGCCAGTCGCTTTGATTTGCTCCACCAAATTTTGTCCATCAGCCACACTAAATTGCGCATCAAACAGAATCACTTCTTTCTCACCCGAGACCAATACCGAGCTTGCCGGGAATATCGCGTTCTCGCCGGGGTTATAGTGAGTAATGTTCAGTTCTGTCGCTAGCGCAACACTTGATGCCAGCACGGTTCCTAGGCTTATGGTTCCTAAAAGCATGCTTTTTGATAACAGGGTTTTCGATAACGTATTCATGGCTTTATTCCGATATTTGGAGTTGAACACCTGCCAACTCGCTGAATGTCCAAATACCTTATTTGATTGTTTTTAGATGAAATAGACATCAAATTAACTTTAACTGTTGCAGTTTTCGGACATATACTGAGGTCGGTTTAATTCTCTAGGCAATAAAACAATGGATAAACTCGAGGCAATGAATGTCTTTGTCACCATAGTGGAACGTGGCAGTTTAAGCGCTGCGGCAGAGCACCTTGATCTCTCACGAACCAAGGTCACTCGTTATTTGGGTGAGTTAGAAGCATGGATGGACACACGCTTGCTTCACAGAACAACACGAAGCTTGAGTTTAACTAGCGCAGGTAAAGAAACACTTGAGGTCGCCAGAGAACTTTTGGCACTGGAAACATCCCTAGCTGGGATCAGAAACCAAAACCGAGAGCATTTAAAAGGTCAGCTGCGTATTACTGCGAGCTACTCGATTGTCGATAGCCTCTTGATGGAATCAATTAGTCGCTTCATCGCCAAATGGCCAGAGGTTTCTATCGACATTATCTCGACTGATCAGACCGTCAACCTGGTTGAGTCACGCATCGATTTGGCCATTCGCATAACCAACGAACTGACGCCCAATATTGTCGCGAAGCAGATCGGTGAATGCCGCTCCGTGATTTGCGCATCGCCTCAATATCTAAAAGAGAAAGGCACACCCACAGAAGCCCAAGATCTAGCGCACCACAACTGTTTATCGTTCAGTTACTTTGGCAAAACCGCTTGGACGTTCAATGGCCCCAATGGGCTCGAATCGGTTCCGATTAAAGGGAATATCAGTGCAAACACCTCAGAGGTTCTGCTTTCTGCCACACTCAAAGGCAACGGTATCTGTTTACTGCCCTTCCCTTCAGTGGAAACCTTGATGCGTGATGGTCTATTAGTGCCACTGCTTTCTGAATGGCAACCTAAAACGCTCGGTGTTCATGCTATTTATGGAACGCGTAAACAAGTCACACCGCTGTTAAGAGCCTTTATCGACCATTTATCTGACGAGATGGAACAATCGACAAGTTGGTAGAAGTACGATGCCATCACTAAGGAGGAAAACTTGCCATTAGTAAAACTGATGCAGAATTAAAATCATTAATTTTACTTAACTGTCAGTTGCTTCTATCGTGACTGCATACATCATCAATTAGCTTATTAACGCAGGGAAACTGACTATGACTGCCATTACCGACCTAGACCTCCTACTGAAATCCATGTCACCAGAATTAATCGACGGTAACTATGTTTTTTTGCACTGTCGACGGAGCGCTAGCAGACTATGTTCAGCTCAATCCAATCTCGACTTTTCGTGAAAAAGAAGGTTTAACGCTGGTTCTGGAAGAAGACGTTGCGACCAAAGCTCAGCTAGACTTCGACGCTGTGTTTAGCCTGATCACTTTATCGGTACATTCGAGCCTTGAAGCGGTTGGATTAACGGCGGCGTTTGCGACAAAGCTTGGCTCTTACGGCATTAGCGCTAACGTTGTTGCGGGCTACTATCACGACCATATCTTCGTTCAAAAAGACAAAGCAGAAGCTGCAATGAGCGCGCTAAAAGAGTTTTCAGAAACTGATTAATTAAGACTTCGATGACTCACAAATACAAAAAAAGCGACGTAATCTACGTCGCTTTGACTTATTGCTTACCGCGCACTCACTGATCAGGCATCAGCGAGTGAAACAGTTAAGCAAGCTTAAAAGTGGCCACTTTGTCGCTTAAACCCGCGGCTTGGCTTTTAAGTTCGTTTGACTCAGTTAAGCTGTCCTGTGCGCCCACAACTAGGTGGTCAGTAACATCTTTAATGGTCGTAATATTTTGGGTAATTTCACCCGTCACGTGTGTTTGCTCTTCAGCAGCCGTCGCGATTTGAGTCGCCATATCGCTGATCAAAGCAACTGCAGTATTGATCTCTTCAAGCGCATGCGAAGCTCGATCGGCATCTTCTACTGAATGTATTGCCAACTTAGAACTGCTCTCCATCAGCTCAACCGCTTGCGCCGTTGTACGCTGCAGGATATCAATTGTTGATTTGATCTCTTCCGTTGAAGAGTGGGTACGCTGCGAAAGCACACGTACTTCATCCGCTACCACAGCAAATCCACGACCTTGTTCACCAGCACGAGCCGCTTCAATCGCCGCATTCAAAGCAAGCAAGTTGGTTTGCTCAGCAATACCTTGAATCGTGGCGAGTACTGTCGAGATCTCTTGAGCGTGCTTGTTAAGTTCGCTGATCACGTTACCCGCTTCGTTGACTTCATTGGCTAGGTTATTGATTGAACCTTTGGTATCCACAACCAGAGCGTGACCACTGTTAGTGCTTGTCGCTGAATCTTGCGCCGCTTTTGCTGTTTGCTCGGCATGCGATGCTATCTCTTGCGTGGCGCTCGCCATTTCAGTTACGGCCGTCGCGACCATAGTGATTTCTTGCTGCTGATGATTAAGCTCATCCACCGAACGGTTCGCACGCTGAGCACTTTGCTCTGACTGGCTGTTTAGCTGTTCTGACTGCCCACGGATATGGCCAATCAACTGCTGTAAGCTTCCAACAAAGGTATTGAAGTTATGAGCCAACTCGCCCACTTCATCTTGGTTTTCAACATGAATGCGTTGAGTTAAATCACCACTACCATTCGCGATTTGCGCCAGTGCTTGAGAAACGTGGTTCAACGGGCGGAATAGAATCGTACACAACAGGTTAAACAGTATGGTACATACGATCACCACAAGTAGCGTCACCAACACTTGACCAATCACTGCATCAAATAGTGGCGCAACCAGAGAGTCATGGTTAACAACGCTCACAGTAATCAGGCTCGTTCCATCAATCGCACGTGCGTACAGAACATAGTCGCTGCCATTCAACTCGATAGAAGTGTCTTTACCGCTAGTCAGCGCCTTTTGTACGTCCGCAAAATCTAACCCAAGTGAGCTGATGTTTTTGTTCAGTAACTTAGTGTCAGGGTGCGTATAAACCGTGCCCTTATTGGTCGCGATGAACATGTAACCTTCACCTGGAAGAATCACCTGCTCTAGACTGTTTAAGATGTCTGTAATTTCTACATCAGCACCCAACACAACCTGTTGCCCATGCAGTTGCATTGCTGTTCCTAATGAAACAACGTTCGCCCCAGTTGCTGCAGCAACCGTTGGGTTATCCATGAACACCTTGCTTGGGTTCGCAACCGCATTGGTGTACCAACCCCATACGCGTGGATCATCATTGCCCGGTGGCAACACAACACCGTTCGCGTTCTTTTGCGAACCATCAGGAAATGCCAAGAAGACATTATCAAAAGAGGCTGAGTCACGAACCTGTTTTAGATGAGTCACCAAGCTTTCTTGTTTGGACTCTTTCGAAAGAGAAGTAAGCGCACGCTCTTTGGATAAGATCCAATCCGATACATATTGATTGTAAGAAGCCGATGCGCCTTCTAAACGCTGTTCAACTTCTGTATCCAACCTTTGCAATGAAGCACGAAAAGACAATGCCTCGACCAAGATCCCCCCCAGGATAATGGCCATACTGGCTGAAATCGCCAGTTTATTTTTAAGCGAGAGTTTCTTGAACATAGGAAACCTATAATTTGGAAGTAATAAACCGTGGCGAACAAATTGATTGCCAAAGCGGTTTGCAAGCGGGATATATTTTACGCTTTAAAATAAATTAAGAAACCAGCTAACCGGTTGAATTATTCATATGTGTGAGTAAGAGCACGCATCGTAACCCATTGATTTAGAGAATGGTAAACTATAAATTTTGAATTAATGAGTTAAACATGGTCAGCTGATGAGTGTCTCTGTTTGAGAGTAATAACGGCACAGATCGCGCTATACCGTTAGATCATTAGGAAGGTATTTAAACGTGTTGAACGTCTGAATAGAAACAGGTTGCGGACAAAGTAGTCAAAAGTTGATCAACCAAAGTCCAACGTTAACAGCAATCGTGTTTCGTCAGATGAAGTGACTGGTGAACGGTGAACAAGGCCTCTATTCTCATTGCCACTCCAACGCTCCCCTTTTAATAACGCAACATCACCACTGGCCATTTTCTGGATGTCAGATTCGTCGTTGTACAGGCCTGAAACAGAATCAGGCTTTCCGTTAGCCCCTAGCCCTAGCTTAGAACGGTCGACTAAGTCGTTTGGCAACCATTGAGTCGCAACACCATGATAAGTTGTCACCAAGCGGCAAGGCACTTGATCAAAATGGAAACGTGGGCACATCGCTTTATTCAGAACGGCTAAACGTAACCCGACTTCTTCAAGCTCAAACAAACAACAGAACATATCCACCAGCTCTGCCATGTTTTCTAACAGCGCTTTAGAGGCGGTGCCATCGGTGGCAAATTCCAACTTATCGAAAGCATTTTCAGGTGACACGCTAACAGACTTACTAAAGTTTGGATTCAAGGCGATAAATTCACTAATTGCCGTCGTTAAGCCTTCATCAAACTGTCGCTGCCATACCGCTATATTAATATCACTTTGGTAGATATCCGCTAATACCGTTGGCTGCTCAGAAGCACTCGAGCTTGGCTTGTGATTTGCCTTATCCTGAATACTCACAGCTGAACTAATGTTGAGTGGCTGGCTGCTATTGGTAGCCAAAGGCTTGGTTAACACGGCATTCATTACGTCGTCTCCTTGATACATGCTCATCGCTTCCCTTTTACCAACAGAATAATTATTCTTGGCAAGAGTGATTTTAGCTATGTTATAACATAACTAAAAATAAACAAGTCACTTCGTCGATCATGATTCCAGTAATATAGCGACGCTCTTCTTTTCCTGCGGTAATTTTTCGAATGCTGAACTAAGCTTCTCTCAATCACTCTTTCCAAAAAGTCATTTTAAAAACGTACGACTCAAGAACGTAAACCTGTGAATTCATCAATCTGGTGACAACTTATGAAAAAACTAATCTCTACATTCGGCCTCCTATGCACCGTTATCTCCGCTCAATCTTTCGCGGAGTCGGGCTACACATTAGATCCGAAGTTATCGAACATCACATTCGCGACCATTAAAAAGCAGTTTGTTGTCGAGCCCGCATCCATCAAACCTATGTCTGGAGGACTTACCGAAGAGGGCCAGTTTTCAATAGTATTGGACTTGAAAAGCGTGAGCACCGGAGTCGCTATTCGTGACCAGAGACTGAATGAACTCTACTTTGAATCGATGACTTTTCCTGAAGTGAAGATCTCTGGGAAGGTTGAACCGTCGATGCTATCTGGTGATCCAAAAAGAACAACAGTAGCAGCGGAAGTTACTTTACACGGCGTAACCAAAACGATCGACTTCCCAGTTGTGGTGGTTCCATCCTCAGGGTTTGTCATGGTTAGCTCAGCTTCGACAATCATCGTCAATGGCGCTGATTTTGGGATATCTACAGAGAATCTAAACAAACTTTCAGCGACCGTGGGTAGATTAGCGATTTCCGACCAAATCCCTTTGAGCTTTAACCTACTTTTCGACGAATAATGGGCTTATAACTCTTCCTTTCTGTTCTGCCTCATTTCACATTCATCAATCGTTTAAGAACGGTGAATGTGAGTGAGAGTACGCGACAACGCAATAAACTGAATTAGGTTTGAATAAACTAAACCAAAATTTCCACTCGATTTCCCCAAGTCGGCCAGATAAACATCCCTCACAAAGTATTAAATTGAGCGTTATATAGGCTCAGAGATGTCGTTGATGTCACATGTCGTTACACAGCATGACGCCTTAAGGCTTTACATCTTGGGCGAGGTAAACAACAATCCCTGAGAATAAATCCATAACATAATGTATTTAGAAATTATGAGTAACACAGAAAACAAAAAATCGAGTCCTCTTTTCGAAGTCGTGTTTAACGTCTTTCTTCCTTCATTCATTTTAATGAAGTTCAGTGGAGATGAGCATCTCGGAACAGGCTTAGCTTTGCTTGTTGCCCTTGCCTTCCCTATTGCTTATGGTGGCATGGAGTTAATCCGCAACAAGAAGTTCAACTTCATCGCGGCGCTTGGCTTCGTCAGCGTGCTATTAACGGGCGGTATTGGTTTCTTCGAACTAGACACTCGTTGGTTAGCGCTAAAAGAAGCATTAATCCCCGGCCTAATTGGTTTAGCGGTTCTTGGATCGACCTTCACTCGCTACCCGTTTATCCAAAAAGTTATCTTTACACCAGCTCTGTTAAACATCTCTCTTATTGAAGAGCGTTTAAGACAGTTCGGTAACCAAGCAAAGTTTGATCGTTGTCTAATGACATCCAACTACCTATTCGCGAGTACTTTCGCATTTTCTTCAGCTATGAACTACTTCCTAGCGACTTGGATTGTGACTAGCCCTGCTGGCACCGCTGCCTTTAATGAAGAACTTGGCAAGCTGACACTTTACAGCTACCCAGCAATCGCCATCCCAAGCATGCTGATGATGTTAGGTATTTTCTACTACATTTGGCGTCAAGTTCGCACGATGACATCACTAGAAACAGAACAAATTTTTATTACTAAATAGTTCTGAATTAACAAATCGCTCTGACAGCACAACATGAAGCCCAGCAATTAAGCTGGGCTTCTTTGTTTTTACTCTTTCGTTATCAACGTGATAGATGACAGCTTCGATTTGGATTATGAATCGAACGGGCAACCCTAATGCTCTTTTCTCAAGTAAATTTGGGCAACATGTCTATAAACCAATAATAATCAATGAATTGCATTGATTGAACCGACAGATGCTTTTATAGTCAATTCTGTTGGTTACTTTACAAAGCTCTACCCGCTCACTGACATTATTCCAATTGCTGTTGATAAGATCGCATAAGCTAGGTGCTAAAGGTAGACGCCAGCCGTACTCAATAAGGAATATAGATTATGAACAAATCTCAATTAGTTGAACATATCGCGACTTCTGCAGACATCTCAAAAGACCAAGCAGGCACAGCACTAAATGCGCTAGTTGAAGGTATCTCTACTTCGCTTGCGAACGGTGATGACGTATCGATCCTTGGATTTGGTAGCTTTAAAGTTAACTCTCGAGCTGCTCGCACTGGTCGTAACCCGCGAACCGGAGAAGAGATTCAGATTGCCGCATCAAAGACGCCAGCATTTAAAGCGGGCAAGGCACTAAAAGAGACGTGCAACCTGTAACACAAAAAACACAAGGAAGATTACGATGACGACTAAGGAAAAAGCGAAAACGAGCCGAAGCAAAAAAGCAGGCAAGTCGACTAAAGCGCAAGCCGAAACGCCTAAGACTCGTCAACGCATTGAAGAGCTTCTCGAAGAGCGTGAACTGGCTAAACTGTTAGAACTTTAGTTTATATAAGAACTAAAGTTTAGGTTTAAGCAAGGTGATAGTTTTTTATCGTTCTAATGCCACTGCAGATTTGTAGTGGCATTTTTGGTTATAGGCTTGTCTTAGTGATCTATGACGTCAGCAACTACAATGAGTTTGTTCGTTATGGTTACGTATCGCTAACTCTTAACACCCACCCAAGTAGATGATCAAAACTGGTTTTATCACAATGACTTAGTTACGTTGTCGATAATGATTTCACTGGGGCTTCTCTTGAGAACTTTACTCGGGCGACGATATTCAGAATAGTTTTCAATGAAACTATCAATCACGTTATAGTCAAAATATGAAAGAACTGCATTATCACCAAGTCCATCTTTTCTCTCTGTTTCATTTCTAATAACTAAACATGGAATTCCGAGAAATGCGCATTCTTCCTGATTACTACCGCCATCAGTAACCATAAACTCAGATTTCGATATGAGTTTATTAAAGTTCAAAAATGTCATACGAGGAATTAAGTCTAGATTGATGTTGTTTTCCAAAGTTCTATAAAGCCCATTCTTCTTAAGTGCTTCTCTTGTTGGAGGGTGTAATATAAACTTAACTTGAATAACATTAGTGAGTTTTTCTATTAGTTCCACTATTTTCTTCAAACCACTTATATTTGATATCGTTTCGAATCTATGGAGTGAGACAGTAGCGTAGCGTTCTTGTTTATCAGAGATAGAATTGGTCGATAATTTATTTATAGAGCTAGCAAGTTGTATAGTATCAACAATAGTATTCCCATTAGTGTTGACAACTTGTTTATTATATTTACTTACGTTCTCTGCAGAGAGTTGATCCTGACAATAAAAAACATCAATTAATCCCAATTTAGCTGTAACAACACGAGTTATTTCCTCAGGAAAAGGCTTGAGTAAATTAAAAGAACGTAAGCCAGCTTCGACCGAGGCGACCCTTAATTTCTGGCTTTTAGCCAAAATAGCACCTAATAACAATGGGGGGGCATCACCATGAATCATTACGATCCCGTCCTTATCTCCTCTGAATAACTCCCGTTTATTATAAATACCGACAAGTAAAACCTTAATAGACCATGCAACCATCTGTATACTGCTAACGATATCTCTATTATCGTCACATAAAACATAATCTGGCTCTTTGATTCCAAATTCAAATAATATTTCTAATATAGTTTCTCTATGCTGTGCCATAAATATAAAATTGTATTCAACATTTCTATCTTGAAGATTTTTCATAATGGGAATCATTTTTATGAGCTGAGCGCGAGTACCAATCAAAATATGTATCATAAATAGTTCCATAAAACAGCTTATTTCATACTTTTATCTTAGCCCAACAGACGACAAACCGTTAGCTAATCGTCTAAGTAATCAAGTTCTAACTCACTAAAAACAAGAAAATCCAAAGGTACTATAGTTAGAAAAAGCAACTGAGCTTTTAGATGAAATAACAAAGTCTTTGGAAGTTTAGGGTAGAAGGAAAATGTTTGAAAAAACAAATAGTAAGCCTAATATATTAAATAGAGATATCAAGGTAAGCAGAAGTTCCATTATGCTTACCTTGGTATTTCTAGCTATAGTTCTTCGAGTATACACCGCGTTCAATTATGAGGTTAATTGGGATGAATTCTACTATCTGTCTTTTGTTCATCAGTTTTTAGCTGGAGAATCGATAAGTAGCTTTCAAACATTCCATGTGCATGTTTTCACTTGGTTAAGCTGGGTATCCGATAATGAGGTTAACCAAATCATTGTTGCTCGTAATGTTATGCTGTGTCTTCAAATTGCTACAGGATTTTTTATATTTAGAATTTGTCGTAGACACCTTGGTAGATCCGCTTCTCTATTTGCGGTTTTAGCTTACTTTTCATTTTCATTTGTAATTAGGATGGGAGCTAGTTTTCGGACAGACCCTATTGCAACTTTTTGCTTAATGGCTAGTTTAGATTATCTGCTAAAACTAGAGTATTCTTTCAAACGAACATTGATTACTGCATTGCTTACTGCCATAGCATTCCTTATAACACTAAAGTCTGTATTTTATCTTCCTACTATTATCCTAATTTCACTTTTATCCATTGTACAATCTTCCCAAAAACGTAGAACTAGCATTATCCTTTCGCGATATTTTATTTTAGTCACGTTACTGTTTTTATCTCTATACTTTTGGCACTCACAAAGCATTACATCAACAACCGAGAACGATGCTATATCAATGCTAAGTGGGGCAAACAAAACACTAAACCATAATTTATTTTTCCCTCGAGCTAATTACTTTATATATACATTAGGAACAGACTTAGGCTTTTGGTTTACTTTAGTTTGTGGCGTTTACTTCTGCCTATCTTCAACAATTAAAAATAATAATATTGAAATAAAATTAGATTACTTAAAGCTCATGACTTTGATACTTCCTTTATTATCTATTCTTATTTATCGTAACGCATTCCCCTACTTTTATTCATTTATATTAGCTCCTTCAGCAATTTATTTCGGCCTAGCTTGGGAGGTATGGAATCAAAGAAAAACTCGTAAGCGATACATGAGAATAAGCCGTGGGGTTGTTTTTTTGTTTGTTTTTAACCTAATATTTCAAAGTATTTATTTGAAATATTCCCGGAACTTAGATTATCAGTATCATTTTATTAATGTTGTTCAGAAGATATTTCCTGAACCTGTCGCCTACATAGATAGGTGCTCTATGATCTCATCATACCCTCAGAAAGGCTTTTTCATGAGCTCTTGGGGGATGGATAACTACTTAATAGCAGGACAGCCTATACTTAAGCTTGCTATTGAAGATCACGAACCTAAATTTTTGATCGTGAATTCAGAATACCTTGAGTTCATTCACAGCGAGAGCAGTGTGGGATCAATCTATTTGGCTCTTTTAGAAGAAGATAGGAAAGCTATTAAAAACAATTATATAAGTCACTGGAATGAACTCTATGTTGCAGGTAAAGAGTTGCTGTTAACTCAAGAGGATAACGCCGTGACGTTTACCTTAAATATCTCTGGTAATTACACTTTGGAATCAGATTCAAAAGTAATCATAAATAACAAAGTTATCCACCCACAAGAAATCGTCGCTTTATCAAAAGGAAAAAATACTATTAAAATTTTCGAAGATACAGGTACATATACACTTCGTTGGGGGGAGAATTTATATAGGCCTAAAGAGAGCAATCGAGAATCTCGTATGTTTAGCGGATTTTAAACAAACCAGAATAAATAGAGGTGGCAAAATTGAAACTAATTGTTCAAATCCCTTGCTATAACGAAGGAAGTAACCTCAAATCAGTAATCCGAGGTATACCGGAAGAGATCAAAGGTATAGATAAAATCGAGATACTTGTTATAGACGATGGTTCTACAGATGATACGGTTGCTATAGCGCAACAGTTAGGCGTGGACTACATAGTAGAGAGCACGAGAAATAAGGGTTTAGCCCACGCGTTTCACCTAGGGTTAGAAACCTGCATAGATAAGAAAGCTGATATCATTGTTAATACTGATGGTGACAACCAATACAATGGCTCTGAAATCTCTAAGTTAGTCGAACCCATACTGAATAAGAGAGCTGATATTGTCGTCGGAAACCGAGGTGGTTATAACAATAAACATTTCTCATTTTTCAAGCGAACCCTTCAAGTGTTAGGTAGTTATATCGTGTCCAAAGCGACCGGCTTAGACATAAAAGACTCAGTCAGTGGTTTCAGAGCAATATCAAGATCAGCAGCACAACAAATAAATATAGTATCAGAGTTCAGTTACACGATTGAGATGCTTATTCAAGCTAGTGCGAAAAAGCTCGGTGTAATCTCCGTTCCAATCCACACTAACGAGAAGACTAGAGAGTCTAGGCTATTTTCAAGTATTCCTCACTTTTTAAGGATGTCTATTTCCACATTAATTCGTATCTACACAATGTACAAACCCTTGCGTGTGTTCTTTATTTTAGGTGCCATAATGGTTGCCGTTGGTGTATTACCCATCATTCGTTTCCTATACTTTTTCATGGATGGGGGTGGCGATGGCCATATTCAGTCCTTATTACTCGGCAGCACATTATTAATACTTGGGTTTCTCACTATGATTGTAGGATTTGTCGCAGACCTAGTAAGCTTCAATCGCAAGTTAATGGAAAAACTGCTGTACCGAATCGAGAAACTAGAGGATAGGTTAGCGAATGAAAAATCAAAAATATCAAAGTAACCGTCTAAGGGTTTCGCTTGGTGTCTAATATACGAATACAGGTAGAGAAACTAGGTTGGCTTATATCTATATCGCTAATTATATGGTTTTGTTATCAGTCATCAATTCAATTATCAATTTGGTACACGATTAATTGGAGCTACGATCTAATATTAGTCCTAGTCGGAAGTATTGCTCTTTATAGCTGGACGTTAATAAACGGTGGTTTAGTTAGCTACTACCTACTAAAATCCGTAGGAGAAAGTAGAGGTAACATAACTCAGGTCGTTTCAATAAACCTTGTAGCTCAATTGGCAAAGTACTTACCCGGAAACATAGCACACCATATAGGGCGCGTTGTGTTATCTGAAAAGTTAAGAATGAAGCGAAGTAAAATTCTCTTGAGTATGCTTATCGAAACCATTTGGGTAGTTGGAGTTGTGGTTATCTTGACCCTATATCATGGGATCCATCAAGGGAATGACTTCATTCACGAATCATCCATACAAACACACGTACTTATACTTAGTTTGACTATTACCACTATTGTCTTTGGACCGAAGATCTTTCGGCATTCGTTTGTTCGCCTGTATGCTTGGTTTCTATCAAAACAAGACGTGGCACAAATAGACGAACTTAAACTCCCTACGTTACCAATTGTGATGGTGAGTTTAGTAACATATTTATTTAACTATTTACTATTGGGCGCGGTAATATCTTTAGTTGGAGGAGCACTGTTTGACCTTTGGGAACTCGATATATTGACACTAGGGAGCATTTTCGCGGTCGCCTGGATTGTTGGATTCTTCACCCCCGGGTCCCCTGCTGGGATCGGAGTTAGAGAACTTGTTCTGGTTAGCCTACTTAACCCAATTTACGGTTCAGAGGTTTCTTTAGCGATAACCATGATATTGCGTCTAACCACTATAAGCGGAGATGTTACAGCCTGGGTTATCGGTGCTTTTATGTGGTCAAAGTCTTATACAGAACCCTAAAACCGAAGCTAACCTCCACCAGATTCGATAGACCAAATACTTTTCGGCTTGCAACTCTAAAAGCACGTAACCCGTAAAAGGTGCAACATTGTTCCTATAAACGACTCTTTTATAGTCATCAATCCAGTTCCCTTCCACATAACAAGGCATAATCGAACAAGAACCACTCACTAAGTAACTGATTAGGTTACATAGCTATACATATCCATACTTACCCAAATCACCTTTTTCACTATCATCATTTTCTTGTTATTGGTGAGATTATTGGAAGGGTTCACGACACGACTATGTTCGAGCAATCCTTCTTCTTTGAGGTGATTATGAATGTCGTTCGCATGGGGATTGAAGCAAATACCCATAAAAATAAGGGTAAGTACAAAGCGATAGTTAAGTTTACTATTCGAGCCCTGTTTTATTATTCAGCTACTCGAAAAATGAGTAATAGTTTCAACTCTGAAGAGAGAAAGTTATTATTTATCAAGCAACCCAACTTCCTTTCTAAATTTGTGACTCCCTACTTATGTACTGGCTTTAGCAATAAAGAAAAGATCGATATCTTATCCAAACACTACGACTGGTTTGAAAACACCTTCGCAACAGAAGCTAGACACCAAATCTATAACGAAAGGCTCAATCTTTTAAAACTTGAGATAGATGACAACGTTTATCTGGTTAATCTCAGCTTCGAAAGAAACGCGAGAAAAGAAGGTGAACTGACAATTTCATTGACCAACTCTCAACTCGAAAAAATGTATACCATTTCGTTTACTGTTTTCGACAACAACATCTACATCGGCGGTATACAGGGTGGCGCCAATGACAATGGATTTAGCCGCACATTCACCAAAGCTTTTTACGGTTTAAGACCTAAATCCTTCATGGTAGAAACACTACGACTGCTCGCTATTAACTTGGGTATCGACAATATCTATGCGGTAAAAGAGTCTGGTCATGTCTCGAACTCATTACGCTACGGTAAGAAAAACAAAGACATCAGCCTTAAATACGACAGTCTGTGGGAAGAGCACGATGGACAGGTGCATGATAACTATTTCTATCGTCTCCCGACAAACCCGAACAGGAAAGATCTTGAAGCTCTAAAACGTCAAAAGCGTAAGTTGTATCGCGAGCGTTATGCCTGGCTAGATCTGTATGAACAAGATCTGAAGAACGTAATCAGTCAGCACATCCATGATCCTGTTCATTATGCTCATGACAGTTAATTTGGCTAACCTGTACTCGACTCGCTAACGCGTATTACCTTTACTAGCGTGCTTTAGTCTAATCACAGCCCTTGGACCAAACGCTCAATCCCGAGGTGATAGCTTTAAAATAAATATTAGACAATGCTAATTTACATCTTTATAGTATCTAGGTATTTCGAAAACTACTCAATCGCCGGCGACCAGCCAGTACTGATCATTAAGAAGATACAAGCTCTATGCTCGGCAATTTGTATAGTTAAACTTAGAGACAGTAATAGGTAAACGTATGACTAAAATTGTAATCATCGGTGGCGTAGCTGGAGGTGCTTCAGCTGCTGCACGCGCTCGTCGTCTTAGTGAAGAAGCCGAAATCATAATGTTTGAACGAGGACCATTCGTCTCTTTTGCCAACTGTGGATTGCCATACCACATAGGTGGCGATATCGAGGATAGAAGCAAGCTTCTGTTACAAACACCTGAAAGCTTCTTAGCTCGCTTCAACGTTGACGCACGAGTGATGAACGAAGTTACCTCTATTGATCGCACCAATAAAACCGTTACAGTCAAAAATCTTGTTGATGGTAATCACTACAGCGAGAGTTACGACTTCTTATTACTCAGCCCTGGAGCCGGTGCCGTCGTTCCTCCCATCTCAGGAATCGATAACCCCCTCACCCATTCACTACGCAATATTCCAGATATGGATCGCATCATCGAAACAATCCAAATGAATAAACCTGAGCACGCGACAGTTGTTGGCGGTGGCTTTATCGGCTTGGAAATGATGGAAGCGTTTCATCAGCTTGGGATCAAGACTTCGTTGATTGAGATGGCTGACCAAGTAATGACGCCAGTAGACCGGGAAATGGCCGGCTTTGCCCATGCGGAGATTCGTGACAAAGGCATCGACCTAAAACTCGGCGTCGCGCTTGAGTCTGTGAAATATATACCTAACGAACACATCGCAAGTTTTGATTCAGGCGAGAGCGAGAAGCACCAACACATAGAGGGTGAATTAGAATTAACACTTAATAATGGCGAGTCATTAACTACTGATATCTTAATCATGGCTATCGGTGTGCGTCCTGAGACTAAGTTAGCAAAAGAAGCAGGACTTCAAATTGGCGAACTAGGTGGTATCTACACCAATGAAATGATGCAGACTAGCGATCCTAGCATCTACGCTGTGGGTGATGTGGTCGAAGAAAAAGACTTTGTCACAGGTGCACAAACTCTAGTTCCGCTTGCTGGCCCTGCTAACCGTCAAGGTCGTATGGCTGCCGACAACATGCTCGGACGCAATGAAATCTATCAAGGTACACAGGGCACAGCTATCTGTAAGATTTTTGACCTAGCCGTTGCCTCAACAGGGAAAAACGAAAAACAGTTGAAGCGTGAAGGCGTCGACTATGAAAAAGTCTATGTGCATACCGCAAGCCACGCTAGCTACTATCCTGGCGCTGAGATTGTCTCGTTCAAGATGTTATTCGCCCCTAAGACAGGGAAAATACTAGGTGCGCAAGCCGTCGGTAAAGATGGCGTTGATAAACGCATTGATGTTATGGCAGTAGCTCAACGTGCAGGTATGACCGTTGATCAGCTTCAACACCTTGAATTAACCTATGCACCACCTTACGGGAGTGCCAAAGACGTGATTAACCAAGCCGCATTTGTTGCCAACAATATTATTAAAGGTGACGCGACACCTATTCATTTCGATGAGATTGCAACATTAAGCGACAACCAACTCCTACTCGATGTTCGTAACCCTGGCGAACTAGAAAATGGTGGCTTTATTGAAGGCGCAATCAACATTCCTGTCGACCAACTGCGTGATCGAATGAGTGAGCTCCCAGCAGACAAAGAGATTGTAATCTACTGCCAAGTCGGGTTACGTGGTAACGTGGCTTATCGCCAACTCGTCAACAACGGCTTTAAAGCACGCAACTTAATCGGTGGTTATAGAACACTCATGTATGCAAAAGCTTAAGGATTAATACTTAGTCGCCGGTAATGGTGCGCGGACACTTACGGGCTAGTTGCTAGTTGCTGAGAGAAAGTCGCTCATAAATAGATGCGAGTAGTTAATAGTAAACATTGAAAAACCGAGCTTGGCATTTAAGTAAGTGCCAAGCTCTTTTATTATTCGTAGGAGTCAATAAAAGCTTGCAGTGCTCGCTGATCGACAATTTCTAACCCTTGATCTCCTTTTCTGATGAAACCTTTGTCTAATAGGTCTTTAACCGCTCTTCGATACACTCTGCTCGATGTGCCAAAACGTTCCGCTTCTTGATTCACTTTATCGAAACCGCCTAACACAGTGTTAGTCTCGCTTTGAACCAATAAATCATACGCAATGTTGTAGGTAATTGAGTGTAAAAGACGATTAGTGTAAATGCCCATAGAGTCTTGATAATCTTCCGCTAATGCAGAGGCGAAAAAGAACATCATCTCCGGATTTTCATGTAGCGCTTCTGATAGTTTCTGGATACAAATAACATCAACTTGCATGTGTTCATCAGCCACTACGTTCCACTGACAAGGGGTCTGCGTGAAAAACTCCATCTCACCGAAGATATGATAATCACAATTCACTTCGCCCAATTGAAAGCGTCGCCCATTAGCCGCCGAAATACTCATAGAGACTCTCCCTGCGGGCACTACATAAAGATACTGAAGCTGCTCACCTTGACGTAGGATTTCATCGTTTTGATTGAAGTAACGAGAGTTAACTTGGTGTTGGTAGATGAGATCTCTAAATTCAGAGCTTTTTTGTTCTAAGTAATTTTTAAAGCGTCCGCTTGAGTATGGTGCAATCTTCATACTTACTCTCTCATTGCATTACTGCTGTTTATATTCAAACGATTGTAACCACTTAAACCACAGGAGAGAACCCAATAAAAAAGCGACGGTCTCCCATCGCTTTCGTCTTGCATTTATTCAGGCTCTTATTGAGTAATTAATGCTTCCAGTGCCGCTAATGATGCTAGCCGCTCTCCTTGCATCATTGCCTCTGCCTCATCGACATATTGCCCAACGCCCTCCTTTACATCTTGTTCGTACAAGACAACATTGTTCAAGATAGAAGCTACATTAAGCCCTCTCAAGCGTCCCACGGTAAACAGCGCGGATGTTTCCATGTCTGCACCTAAAATGCCTTTGCCATTCCAGTACTGACAAAGCGCCTGCTCGTCATCGGTATAAAAACTGTCGTGTGAGCGTACCGTGCCCAAATAGTAAGGTGTTGTTTGCTGCTGCAAGAACTTGTCTAGCTCTTTAAGCAGAGAGAAGCTTGCATAGGCGGGATACGACTGCTTAACGTAAGCGGTAGAACCACCCTCATCGCGAACCGCGCCCTCTGCAATAATTAGCTCACCAAGCCCGATATGTGACTGCATCGCACCTGCAGACCCTACTCTGACGATATGAGTCACACCACAAAACTTAAGCTCTTCTACCGCAATGATCATTGAAGGTGCACCAATGCCCGTGCTGCAAACCGATATCGCTTTACCTTGATATTGACCAGTGAAGATTCGATACTCTCGGTTCTCAGAAACCATCTCGGCATCTTCAAGCAAGCTCGCGATTCGATTCGCTCTATCTGGCTCACCACAAACAATAACTAACGGAGCAATTTGCGTTTCATCAACGCAGATATGAGGTTGCTTTGCCATCTTCACTCCTAAGAAGCCGTTGCTTGAGTTAACGATTTATCACTGTTTCGTTTAGCTGTGCGTGCCCACTCACGAGTACCGTTTGCCGCAATAAACATTAAGATTGCGTATTGAACAGACATTGCGTACACACCCTGCGTCGCATAAATACCAACGCTGATAATGTTAATCACAATCCACAGTATCCAGTTTTCAACATACTTACGTGTCATAAGAACTTGAGCAACAATAGATAGAATGGTCATCGTTGCATCCCAGAATGGGAACGCATCCGGTTCAAGCACTGGCTCCGCTAAATCCGCACCAAATAGATTCAGGCTATCTACCGCGATGTTTGCCAACGCAAAGAAGAATGGGTCGATATACATTGTGAGCAGTGCAATCGAAATCGCACAGGCTGCAGCCGTTGCCACCAGCTTATTTTGGCTCAACCAGCGAACTTCTAGCGTTTCACCTTGCTCATTAGGGCGTGTCCATGCGTACCAGCCGTAAATGTTGGCGCAGAAGAAAAAGAGTTGAAGCAGTAACAGTCCGTATAACTGAATTTGGAAAAAGATAACCGCAAATAAGGTGACATTCAGTAACCCGAACAGGTAATTAATGGTTTTTTCTTGGCTTGCAAACCAAATACACAGCAACCCAAATACGGTGCCGAATGCTTCAATCCAGCTCATCGCGTAGCCATCCCCTATTGGGATATTGACTAAGGTATTATTGATATCAAGTAGGGCGAATAGGTCCATAGATGTGTCCTTTATTATTTGTTTTAGTGGCACCTATTTTATTGCGCCTCTCCAAATAAAAAGGAGGACATTTGTCCCCCTTAGATTGCATGCGATCATAAATCAGAATATTAAACGAAGAAAAATAAATCTCTAATCATCTAGATCGCCCCCTTTAGCTGTCTATTTCTGTAGTTATTCATTTAAATGACCATCTTCAAAAAGCAACTCTAACTACAAACTCTAGGCTTGAGAATGCCGAGTCAGAACCCGCTAACTACTTGCTCTATTGCGATTTAAAATCGAGCCACTCCTTTTCTTAGCTCATTCAAGCTGAGTACACTTTGTTCATACTGTTTTTTACTGTCTTCCATGAGATCGTGAGAAGCTTCAGCTTTACTGTGTATAGAAAGAATATTCTGGTTAATCTCTTCAGAGACATTAACTTGTTCTTCAATAGCGACCGCGATTTGGTTATTCCTATCAACCACTCCTTGAACCTTTTCACTCAATAATGTGAGGCTTTCTAGAGTCGATTGAATCGTCGTTTGAGTGCGTTTCGCTTTTTCCGTCCCGTTGTTAACAGCCGTTACTGACTGACCACTGCCTGTGCATAGCTTTTCAATAACCGCTTGAATCTCTGTTGTTGCTTCTTGTGTTTTCTGAGCAAGCACCCTTACTTCATCTGCCACGACCGAGAACCCTCTTCCTGAATCACCAGCTCGTGCGGCTTCTATCGCAGCATTCAGTGCTAATAGGTTAGTTTGGTCAGCAATCGCGTTGATCATCTCGATGACGGAGCTTATTTGTTGCGTCTCCCTCTCTACAGACAGCGATATTGTCGATATGTTATCTAATTCATTGGTGAGCTCGACAAAGTTTTCTTCGACTTGGTTTAGCTCGTTTTGACAAGATAAGAGCTCTTGCTGGGTGCTAAAGGTAGAATCGAGGGTTCCTTGCGCATTTTGAGAAATTTCACTTGAAGCCGCTTGCATCTCGTTGATGGCAGTCGCAGCCATATCAATTTCTGTTTTCTGATTTTCAAGGTTTTCAGACACCGTGGCGTTCGATTCAGCAGTTTTATTCGCCTGTTTCAGGGTCATTTCACATGAATCACTCACCGAAATTCGAATTCTGCCTAATAATGCTTTTGCATACTGTTTCCGAACCTTCATTCCCAGCGCAATTTCGGAGAGATCGTCCACCTTGCCAAAGTAAATATGTTCCATTAAAGGGTTGTTGAACTCTTCTTTTGCTATTTTACAAATATTCTCCAAGCGACGAGTCAAAATATAAATCGATACCGAACTACCCATAAAGAGTAATAAGAACATTTGCGGTGCCGTTACGAATTGATTAAGGTGAAGCGCGTAGGCTAACCCGATTAGCAATATTGAAATGAGTGTCTGACGTTGCCAAAGTCTCGTTTTCGGTAACATGAGCTTGAATGGTGTTTTTCCGTTATTTAAAGTTCCATACGCTTTTTCTGCACGTTCAACATATTCTCTTTTAGGCTTAAACCTTACAGATTGGTACTCAACAATCTCATTATCTTCTTTTAACGGAGAAGCAAAAGCATCAACCCAGTAATAGCCACCACCTTTCCGTTGGTTTTTCACCATACCCATCCAGTTACTACCTGACTGAATATGGCCCCATAGGTCCTTAAACGCGGCTTTAGGCATATCCCTGTGACGAACTACATTGTGATACTCACCTACTAGTTCTCCTTCTTGATAGCCTGCTACTTCATTAAAATGGGGGCTTGCATACTTGATTTTACTGGAAGGGTCTGTAACTGAAATTAGATTGTACGATTCCGGATAATCATACTCTTGCTCTGCCATAATATTTCCCTATTTAAACTAAATAACAATCAACTTGTTGTGTGGATCATCCATGCCACACCATGATGAAAACGAAGACACTTGATCCTTATCTCATTCCAAAATCAAACGTTAGCCATTGATTCAAAGAGATTTTCACTTAAGTAAAATGTACATCAGATCTACCATGTGGTTGACTAAACAAATCCAAGATCACGCCAAAAACATAAATGCAGCAAATTTCATATCAACATTTAGTAAGACTAGCTTATGAAAAGTAAAATGGGAGCAGTAGTCATTACAATAAACAGGGTTATAGCGCATTTATCCAAGAACACCTTCACAATCAAAGTTTATAACCAAAAACTAATATACATATATAATTAAGTCCTAATATTTTGTTAAAATAAAAATATTCCTTTGTAAGTAAGCTCTCAATTATCACATTCTCTAACCAATCGCCTTTCAGATTCAGAGAAAAAAGTTCTTCATACCTTCACAATAATTGGTTCGTATTTTGCTAGTAATTGAAGGTTTCTAAGATAGATAAAATATAAATTACAATATGGTATGTTCTCAGGTTTGATTATGATTAAGGGTTATAAAGATACGTAATTTATACGAGAAAATATTCTTTCGCTTTCCTTGATAATGATCGGAACCTGTCCTTTAATATGCATCTGCAACCATATTATATTTAGGAAAACTTATGAATGTATTAGACAAGGATTGCTTATTACAGTTAGTCATTGATAACTTTCAAGAAGATGTCGCAAAATCCGTTGATTTCAACACGGGAGAAGTTGGTATTAAGTATACCTGCCTTGAACATAACCTTAACTTTTGCATGGACTTATCTGTGGTCGAAAAGATATATTCGACAAGATAAGACCCCAACAATCTGATCTCGTTAAGCAATATTATCTTTGAAGTTGATAATTCTAAATGAGTTGTAAATTTCAAAGATAATAACTTTACCGATATTCAACGTACCGCTTTGGATACGTTATTCATAAACCAATACATTGACGTAAATATTTTAGATTCCTTAACGCCCTTACCTGTTCCGAGTTCTAGCTACACCTGACAGAACAACCCCCTTCCAAAAACGAAATTTTAGCTTACTAGCTTAACTCCGATATCACGTTGACGGTTACGTTTGAGAAGCGCATGATTTTATTTCGAGCAGAATAGTTGTCTAGCGTGTTAGCCGTGTAATCGCCCCATAACTCGTTCTGTGCAACGTACTCAATTGAATGGCAGGTCACATGAATAAGATTATTATGTTAGTAATGGGGCTGCTTTTTACCAGTCGCTTGTTCGCCAGTATTGTGCCGCATGTTGGTCAGCTTGAGCATGATGCGCCCATTCTCCTTCGCTCGGCATTGATTGTGGGTGTTGCGGCTTACGCGGTTTGGAGTGCATTCAAATACTTCAAAAAGACCAAGGCTTCCGGTTCAGATCAACTGTAACGGCGACAGTCCAAAAGCTTTTGAATATGCTTCTAATTTCGATTACTGATCTGCGAAATAATCGACCAAGATTTTACGCCACCTTCGTGACTCGCGAATCTTCAACAGTGCTCGGTTAATCTCTTCTTCGTACACGTTATTTTCAGTGATGATAAAGCCATAATTCTGCTTTTCTAACTGATACGGCAACACTTCCAGATCTTCAAACTGCCCGCTTATTCTGCCATTACCAATCATATATTTGAGCACCACATCATCAGCGACAATCGCTTCGACTTCACCGTCCTCTAAAGCCGCTAGAAGCCTTGGCATATCGACATAACTCTTGTGTCGAATTCCGAAGCTTGTGAGCATCAAAGAAGACGTAGTGGCAACCTTTGCTCCTACCTCCACATTCGCAAGATCATTCACACCTTCAATATGGGAAGAGCCTTGGCTGAGAGTCAACTTGCTGGCTAAAACAGCGGTAATACTGGCGATGAAAAGCATACTAAACACACCAATGAACACCGTGGCAATTCGTCCAGTTAAGCTCTTAAATTCAAAGTAATTGAAAGGGCCTCGCGTGATAAAAAGTAAGCCCATGATAAAGCTTTCCAACAAACGTCCCGTTCGGCTTTTCATCGAGTAGAGCTTTTCATTCTCTCCATGCTCCAATAAGTAGAAAAACGCGCCAATTACACCAGAGACAAAGACGACGGCACCAATGATCAACCACAGCGCGGGATTGAAGAAAATGGCATGCAAGGTTTGGAGGTAGCCCTGCTTTTTAACGGCAATAGCGAGATGAGTTTCGTAAAAAGAATGAGAAAAGTCGGCAAATAACTCTCGCTCTGGGGTGATTGAAATACAAGATACACCGACATCAATTTGCTCGGTTTCAATCGAATTGAGTAAGTCATCTAAGCGGTGGGTCTCTAGAGTGTACTCAACGCTCATCTCTTTGGCGATCTGCTCCCAGAGCTCGACACTCAGACCACTCCACTCACCTTCCATAGAGCTGATGACAAAGGAGGACATGGATAAACACCGACTTTAAGTGGGTCGGAAGAAGCATAACTACTGAAGAATGGAAAAAGTAAGACGATTGATAGAGCACAATATTGAAATGTCGATTTGAAGAATTTTGGCATCAGCAGCCCTCCGAGAAAAGGCAGTGATGAATTGAATAGAGTGCGGGGAAACTCGCTCTAATGAACGGATTCAAGCGTGCTCAGGAGCTAAAAGGTGGATAATGAATTCAATACTGCCCTACTAGTTTTATTCGTTATTACGTTAACTATAGAAAACCTCTATTTATTGTGCAAAAGAACGGAATCAACAAACGAGCACCATCCAAGCTGTCGCTCGATAACTAGCGTGATGACATGAACTGGCTTTGTGCCGACGAACATAACTTTCCGCACTGAGTAATTTGGCTTTCTAGGAAGTAGATATTACGTCTACTTTTCACCCACTGGGCACGAACTTCCAGTTCTTGACCAATCAAAATCGGATGGTGAAAACGAGAGGTTAAACTCACCGTCATCGCCTTGATATCATTCTGAAATAGACAATGTAGCATCGCGCTGTCATGCAGTGTGGTGACAATGCCGCCCTGCATCATGCCATCGTAGCCCTCAGCTTTATCTGTTGGTACAATCTTGGCTCTGGTTTTATATTTAGCTACTGCCTCATGCTTAGTTAAAGAGTCATGCTCGCCAATAGCTTCAAAACAAATGGCGCTGTCGTTGAAAAAACCTTGGCTGCACACTTGGCAACGCCGATGATTGTGTGGAATGAAAACCTTCATACTTACCTTTACCCATAGATTGCTAGAGATTGATATGGCTCGACCAAAAAAACATCGCCAGTTGTGTACCCGTACGGCTTACTCTTGTTTTAAGCCCAATGGTGTTCCTATGGACGAGCTTCATAAAGAAGAATTGCTATTGGAAGAGCTCGAAGCCTTGCGCTTGGCTGATCAAGAAGGCCTGAGCCAGCTTGAAGCCGCTGAACAAATGCAGGTGTCTCGCCAAACGTTCGGCAACATTATCAAGCGTGCACGAGCTAAAGTCGCCAAGTGCATCGTCAATGGTCACGCGTTGGTGATTCAAAGTAGTTAATTAACGTGTTAGCCAGAAGTTATTTAACTCAGTGAGCGAGAACTCTGATGCTTACTTCGATACTTAGCTTGATGGCTCAGTAATCTGATACAGCTTTTTGCTTTGCCCTTCACACACATCCTTGCAATTGCATTCACGCTCAATATCTAACTGCGCCAATCCTCCACAGCTGCCTTTGATTGGCTTGCGCGAAAAAATCACGCCTATCGCCATCAATGTAACGACTCCGACAAACCCCAATAGCGTCAACAAAAAGGTCATTGTCGGAACCCTCGAATAGCACCTAGCTGATTAGGCTGTACCATTAGAATCGAAGCTTGTTTTTTGTGCCCGTTTTCGCCGCACGTTTTATTGCCACACCCACTATTTCTCGGCTCGCGACCATAATCGAGATCGGTCACTTCCCGTAGATTGTCGAAATCCAAAGCCCCGATTTCTGCCTTACCTGTCGATGCCAAGACTCGAATATCGTTATTGAACAAGTGCGCCAGCATCTTCTTACCAATATAACGAACCACCACAGATTTCACATCGTAAGAACGGAGAACCGAAATCCATTGCTTCTTTTTATTGCAAGAGGTGTCGGAGTCAATCAAAGGAACAATCTGTTTTATCTGTCGTTGTTCATCGACAATCGCGATCTGTGGGGAACGAGCAAAGTGGTTGCCAACATGAAGGTCGCGACAAGGTACTGCGTATAACATAGTAACTTCCTGTTATTGATGATCAGGAGTTCAGCATACGCCCCATTACTGGCATATGCCAATAACTATCATGTGAAAAATAAGATTTACTGGATCGATAACTAAGATCACAAGCACCCAAACTTACCGTCATCTTCAGCCTATCTCAGTTACCTTTCAAATAACCATATATGCTAGGGGGTAGTATTTTTACTGGGGGTATTTTTTGCGTTGTTAATGCCTGTTATCAAGAGCCAAGCTCAAACCCATTACAAAAAGGCCTCGCACAACCGAGAGCTTAATCGACTATTCAACGTCACACACTAGTCTGAATAATGTCGAATTAGGGACCAATCAAAGATGTTTATAGGAAAAATAGGTTGGATTGAAAATCAAGAATTGCAGTCGGCTTCAATGTAAACAAGCTTATAATTTGAAGTGAACAACGCATCGGGTTGTTATAATATAACATCACACTAAATTACCATCATTTCTCATGAAACAGCCATTTATTCTAATCGATGTCATCAATCGCCTCTCCACACGCTATGTAAGCCGTTTCTCGACATGCTTTCGCTCTCTCAAGGGCTTGACTGTTGGCCTAGCATTATTGTGTTTTGCGCCAAATCTATATGCCCACCCTCACTCTTGGATAGAGATGAAAACTCATATTGAGGGAGAGAATGGCATGATCACCGGTCTCTCTATGGAGTGGTCTTTTGATGCAATGACCTCGATGTACATGTTGGATGGAGAAGACGTCTCTGCCGATACAGAAACTGAAACATTCAAAAAGCTCGCTGCGTCTGTAATCGAAAACATGATGTACGAGCACTACTTCACGTACTTTTATGATGGTGAAGAGCCCATCAAATATCAGGTGGTTGAGAACGCAAAGTTTGAGCGTGATAAAGCCAAGATGGTTCTAACATTTGACCTACCACTTTCTAAACCTAAGCCTGTGACACGAAACTCGCTTCGCGTATTGATTTTTGACCCTAGTTACTTTGTCGACATGTCGTGGCTATCCAACAGCGACGTGACATTGTCACCTGAACTAGCAAGACAATGCCATTTAGAATTAATCGAGCCTAACCCGACGCCAGAGCAAATGAGTTATGCAATGTCTTTACCTGTCGATGCAGATCCAGATAACACGCTAGGCCAACTGTTTACACAATCGGTTGAGCTTCATTGTGCGGCGGTTCCCGCTTCTTAGTCGCAGTGATTCGTTTCAGCCTTTAAGTCAGCGTCTAGCTGATTAAGCATGGCAACTAATTAACAGAAAGATTTCAGATATAGGTTCTTGTTAAATGAAGAAAAATCAATCCAAAATCAATCACTACCTCATTGGTGCTGGCGCGTTCGTGCTTATTGCTATTGGTGCGTATCAACTGTGGTCCATGTGGCCATCGTTAGTTATCTCTAGCATTCAATGGCAAAGAGAAGTCAATTCAGAACTTGCAGACCTGCTCTATGAAGCTAAATCCAACCCTTGGGGCGCAGGCAGTTACCTTATCGGGTTCAGCTTTATCTATGGCATGCTTCATTCTTTGGGGCCTGGGCACGGCAAAGTTATCGTGTCGACTTACTTAGCGACTCACCCAACCAAAGCCAAGGCGAGTTTAGTGCTTACGGTCGTCTCCGCTTTTTTACAAGCATTGGTCGCAATCTTACTAGTAAGCGTGTTGCTGTGGGGCTTTAGTGCTTCCATGCGAGTAGTGAATGACAAAGCGAATATGTTTGTTTCATTAAGCTTTGCCTTAGTCGCGGTCGTCGGCGCACTTATATGTTGGAAGGCTTTGAAAAACATCTACACCGCTATGCGTAAGCCTAAGCTGAAAGTGAAAGCCATCACTACACTCGCAACAGACACAGCTGCGACAATTTCAGCGCGTTCGCCAATGGCACTTCGTTCATCAATATCAGCCCCTTCTCCGATAATCGACGCTACTAGCACAATGCAAGCCGCAGCTAACACTCATGCAGATCATTCTCATGCCGACTGTGGGTGCGGCCACCAGCATGTAGCCGATGCAGACGCAATCAACAAAGCCTCAACGCTCCGAGAATATGCTGGAATTATAGTGACGATTGGCGTAAGACCGTGCACCGGAGCCATCATGGTACTGCTTTTCGCAAACATGGTTGGCCTATATTGGATGGGTGTTGTCAGTGCTTTTTCCATGGCGATTGGTACTGCTTTCACAACCTCGACGATTGCTATAATGACACTAACAGGCAAGAACTTGGTAAAACGCTATTTGGCAGCAGGTAACAAGAATAACAGTGCTTCACTAAAAGCCGCAGGTCATTATTTACAGCTATTCGGTGGTGTTTTACTTGTCTTAATTGGCTTGTTGCTAATGAGTGGACAAGACAGCGGTATGTCGCCTGTTTTCACTATGTAGCGAACGATGTAATAACAAACCTCAGTTTATTGCGACCTTTACCATTTTTACTAAAAAACACTAGCCCTTATCTCTCAAATCTGAATTAACAGCCACATAATTTCTACTAACCTAACTTTGCACAGCCAGTTAGGTTAGTAGTCAGCCATTCAGAACAGCGCGCTCTATGTAGTTCTGTAACAAACCTACATCCAACTTTGATTTTCCTATTCTTAGCTACTCTTTCATAAACTAACTTAGATTGTTCTAACAATATTAGAGCACTATCCCCCTCCTTTTGAAAATAAGGACATAACTTCCGCAATCCAGAAACTGCGATCGCACTCTTCCTATTTTGAAAAAAAATAGAGCAGCAGTTTTATCAATTGAGTAATAAGCCGAAATTATACCCAATAAATTTCACATCAAACTCCAAGCCTTTACCTTACAACTACAGATAGAGCTTTCTTCAACCAAATTCTTGGATAACCTATACTCAAAGGTAAACAAATGAAACTATACATTCCGAGCGCCACGCTCAGTGTTTTGTTACTTTCTCCGAGTTTCGCGAGTGCCGAAGATATACCTGATTCACACGAATTGCGTAATTTCTCGATGCGTTCACAAAGCTCTGGGATAGCCCCACCGCAAGAAGTACTCGGCGTTTATGTTGTCAATTCTGGTCCTGGTCTGGATACCGGTTGTACCTATGCTTCTGGCGGACCTCTACTTATCTCTTTACCTGTTCCTATGGTCGTCAGCCCCAACGTTTTACAAAGTGACGGGAGAATTGCTCCGAGTAAACTGGGCGATATGCAGCAAAAAGGCGTTATCGGTTCTAACGCAAGGATCAGCATGCCGGTCTTCGACATAGACTCCAATGCCAACGTCAGTAATATTGCTCCAGAAATAGATATCGTATCTTTTAACGGAAAGTCTTTAGGTACGCTGCAAGGCGCTGATAACCGTTGGACGGATACTAACCTTCAAGTCGATATCAGTGATGTCAAGTTCGGCCAAAACAATGAGATTCGCGTCGATATTGATACTGGCAATACGGGAGACAACTGGTGTATGTCTGTCGATTGGGTCTCAATCGAGTTTGATGTTGCCATTCCTGTGATTCTTGCTCATGGCATTGCTGCACAATCAGACACTTGGGATGATGATACGGCTCCAGGCGTGCTTTCTACACTTGATGACTATGGCATTCGTTATACTCGTTTCTCTGCTGACAAAAATGGAACCACAGCGACTAACGCTAATATCTTGAACAACAAAATTCAGGGTTTTCTCGATGAGTTGAAATCCGACAAAGTTCACGTCATTGCACACAGTAAAGGCGGGCTAGATACCCAAAACCTCAAAGCACTTAGCCCTTCCTTTGAGATAACCTCCCTTTCTACTTTCTCCACACCTCACCTTGGTAGCGTCGCAGCAGATTTGTCGGTGATAAAAATGGACCACTACGCCGATATCTACAGTAACGTCAGTACCGATCCAAATAATTACGCTGGCAAGTACATGCAACTCCCAAATATTCCGTTTGCGGGTCCTAAAATGCCTGGTATCCGTGATCTAACAACGGATACAGCATCAAACGCGATCCAAATGCGTACTCGCGGCAATATTGCAAATACATTTTCTATTGGGGCAAATGCCGATCTCAACCAAGACGGTGTTATTGAGAAAGATCCTGATATCGTTGGCCTATTCCCATGGGGATCGCGTTGGGCAGGCGTTACCGCTTGGCAGGCGCTAAGAAGCTTTAGTTCTGCGGCCTACCTCGATACTCAAACTCAACCGGTCACAATGCCAAGTGTGCATGGACCACAAGCTCATCCAATCACCATAGTCAGTTACCAAGCCATTCAAACAGTACCGCAAGAAAATGATGTTGTTGTGACCTTGGCAAGCGCTAACCCAAGTTATACCAATGCATTGGGTAACGTATTGGCTAACCACTCAACAATGAAAACGGGACAAAACGTTGAACGTTTTCTACAACAAATTATTTCAATGCGCTAAGGAGTGGCCACAATGAAATTCATCAAGCAATTAGTGATGGTGTTCAGTCTTTTCTGTACCTTCATCACACCGGCTATCGCCAGTAATGCAATACCCGTTGGGATGAGTACAAGCACGACACTATCTCAACCAGTGACTAGTAACGATAACGAAGTCACAATGCTATTTACCATCGACAAAGCGGAAGCCCTAAAAGCAGAAATCATCGTGCCGTTGGATGATGCAACCGTATATTTAGTCAAGCCTAACGGGCAAGTCGCAACATCATCCAATGATGTGCAAGCGAACATACTTTCAGGTGACACACAAAGTCCGCCGCTACCGGGCAGCTATTTATTTTTGCCTGAAGTAACTAACCCTGAACCTGGCGAATGGAAGATCGTCGTTGATTTTCCAAACCCAAGTTACAACACAGTAATTATTGCTCAGGTTGCGATCCAATCCCCTATTGCGTTTGGCATGGCGATAGCTGCAAACCAATTTGTGGTCGGTGAACCAGTTCCCGTTTCTGCATTACTGACAAACAAAGGGAATCCAATCACAGGTGCCCAAACCAGCGCAGTGATCATTGATGAAGCTGGAATAAAAACACGCCTGACGCTTAAAGATGAGGGTGTCAATTTCGATGCTATTGCTAAAGATGGTGTCTACAGCAATATTTTCGTTCCACCCGCTGAAGGGGATTATCTAATTGAAGGCATAACGTCTTTTGAAGAATATGGAACAACTATCACTCGCCAGACAAGTAAAAAAATCCACGTACTACCCTCTGACATTGAATTTGTCAGCCTCTCACTCGCTCCACTGTTTTCCTCTGAAGGCTGTGTTATTGCCTTAGAGCAGCGCTTGGAACTTGATGTTAAATCCGCGGGGGATTTTGCCATTCATGGTTACCTCACCGATGGAATTGACGAGCTGAACACAAGCAAACGTCTGCAACTCAAACCTGCGAAGCAAATCGTCACTCTACAGTACTCAACTGAAGATATTTTTGGCGCGTTTGATTCAGCGTCTACTTTGACCTCCAACCCGACGATCATCTACGCAATCACTCAAGATGACATACGAATTTCAGCCCCTCGAATTCAGTTTGAAGAATTTATTGATTTAGCATCTTTTGAGCGTTGCCGCGAACCGATTGAAGTCACGGGGAGTTTAGTCACCACACCGACTATGTCGCAAGATGGAACCTACATTGATTCGCTGAGTTTTGAGTTTCCTATCCATGTTACGCGCAGTGGAACTTACACAGGTTCGGTAAATATCGTTGGTGCAGCCGGAGAGTATTTAGAGCTAGTGAGTTTCCAAGAACCGCTTGAGGCTGGCGAAAACACCATCAAGTTTACCGTTCCTGGTGACACGTTTAAGCAAGCCGATGGTCCTTATGAACTGAACGCACTGCTAATCTACAGTGGCGTTGACTCCTATCGACAAGGAGTTCTCGGTCAAACTCCACCATACCAAGCCTCTGATTTCAGTCCGCCAGTGAATGTGACCCTCCCCTCTAACCTATTCGGTTTGGAAAGAGAAAACTGGCAAGCAACCCCGGCAACACAAGTCACGCAACATCGTGTCGGTGGTTACTTGAGAGCGGGGGCTTCAATCCCATACGACTACGAAACACTAGCGAGTTTTGACTTAAGTGAGGTTCGAGGGAAAATCAAACAGGCTACGCTTATTGTTGACTTCGGAGATTCAACTCTTCAATTTCCATTCAACAATGTAACTGCGCATATCGTTAATCAAACTTGGTCTCCAAACACACTGGATTACGACACGTTCTGTGAGTCTTTTACAATATGTGCAGCATGGAGTAATCCACTTACTACATTCAACAACGTAGAAGCAGGTCAAACGCTTAGGTTTACCAACTCTAAACTATTAGAAGCATTAAATGAGAAGAGAGTGTCTGGGTTGAACAAACTAGATATTGCTCTTACCTCTTCTCCCTATGAAAGAAGTTTCTTCATTAACGTTAAGCAGGTGTCATTATTCATCGAGTACTGATCCTAAAACTGAAATAGAATAAGGCCATGCCCAAGGTATCGCTTTGGGTATGGCCTCTCAGAGTGAACGGTGATGAACTTTGCAAGCTTCATATATTTATTCTGTTAGAGCACCCTCAACAGCAGTGATAAAGCACACTAATCACTATAGACTCCATCAACCAACAAAATGAGATCGAAGTTTTATCCAAAAATGCCAGTAGTCCCAACAACCGGGTGACTCCACAGATCTATCCATCCCATCACCAATTTTTTAGGTGACTTTAAAGATGCCCCTACACTAGTCTGATAGCTAAAGTTAGAATAGACCCGTTAAGTATCATCGATTTACAAAACAGAGCCAAAATATCTAAATAAAAACAGTGAGAAGCGATACAATAATCAAGTTGCAAAATTGCAGCGTGGGACACCTGCCCACTGACAGCCCATTCACAGAGAACCATAAAGTAGCCTCACATGTCTAAAGAACCCGGTTTCACTACAGAATACAAACTCGACAAGACGTTTTTCGCGGAGTGTTATGATCAAACTAGCCTTACGACTCAATTTCCAAAAGCCTACTTAAAAGGAATACTGTTTCTTATTTTTGGTGTGGTTCTACTGGAATTTGAACTATTACCTAACGGCTATGTTGGCTGGTTCTTTATTGTTTTGAGTGTGATTGAAGCATTCAGTGTGTACTGCAAAAGAACCTGGTGGTTATGGCGACAAAAAATCAGCTCAGGCGCAGGCAGCAAAATCGTCTTTCAAGGTGACGCTAACGGAGTAAGTTACAAAAACCACAAAGCGACCAACACCATCGCGTGGAGTGACATCGACCAACTTGAGCAGACCGATCTTGGTTTTATCCTGCATATCGGTAAACAGCGCCAATATGTGAGTAAATCTTGTTTAAACGATGAAGCTATTGCCTTCATGATTGAACACCACGCCGCATCAAAAGCGAAATAACACCAATAAATACCTGCTGATTTAGCAGGCATAATCGAGAAAGCTAAATACGGAATATTGTTATATAGCGTATGTGAGCGCATATTTGCCGATATGCATGCAGGTTACACTTTAACTAGGGGCAATTTCCTTCTCGAAATTGCCCCTTCCATCGATTGCCCCTATTCATGAAAACCCTTGTTCATGTGCATCCCCCCTGTTGAGACTAATATAAACTAGAGCACTATATTAAGAGGGAGTTGCTGAAGGTTTATTGATGAATAATACATCAAAGAATTTGAGGTCACTCCACGCATAAATGATGTCTAGCGTGAAAACCTGAAATGCACACTATCTAATTCTCAAACCAAGAATATTTGGCCAAGGGAAACCAAAAGGCTAGCTAGTAACTCAGGGAACGAAACTACTCAAGCTGCTTTATAAGTTGCTGGGTATTGAACGATACCTTTGTCTAAACTTGATCCTAGTGAATTGAAAGTTTGAAGATCAGCTCCCTGGGAGGCGTCACTTGGTAACGAGAGTCGCCCATCTAACAACCGCTTTTTGGCAGCGAAGTAATTTTGTTGATCTCGTATGACTAAACGAAGACATCATGCGACGTTATGTCCACCATAAATACAAGTAACAATGCGTAAAGCAGTAACAACTAGTGCGAGACTGAACCAACGTCCCCTTTTAGGGGGCACATAAAGCCGCCTTATTTAGAAGATGGTAATATACAATTTGATAGTAGATGACCACGCTGGGGCATAAAAATGAAACGTAGCGCTTCGCTAAAAAGCACATATTCAATCAAGTTTATAGTGAGCAGCATGTTCATGTTAGTAACTGCGCTTACAGCGATTTTTGCCATGATTATGATGCATTATTTTGGGCAGAAAATGTCCCAGGAGCACGTCATCTCAAGGTTAAGCGTAGCAACAGCAGATGTGAGTGAATATATTCACCAAGTCGACAGCAATGCGATCAGTAGTACAAAAATGCTGAAGAGCTTCCTTTCTATGTCTGATCATGACTTTTCAGAGAAAGAAATTCTACAGTTGTTTGCGCAGGTTTTGAGTGAAAACCCTTTTATCCAAAGCTTGTATGTAGGCAGTGAGAACGAAGACTTCTTTCAGATCATTAACCTCAAAAATTCAGTCACCATCCGAAACAAAATGAGTGCGGATAGCAATGACCGTTGGGCTATCGCAGAAGCGAAAGGCACCGGCACTGATCGACAGATGCTCGTTTCCTATGTTGATAGCGACTTTAAGGTTAATCGAACGGTAGTAAGCAAAACGTCCTTTTACCCTACTCGAAGACCATGGTTTGTCGAAGCAGTTGAAACCCACGTTAATAAAACGGAACCTTACCTGTTCAAGAATATGAAGGTGACAGGCCAAAGTTATTCGATTCGTAGCGGCGAGGATGTTATCGGAATTGATGTTGAGCTTTCGACACTCAATGAGAAAATCGCAGCAACCGCATTAGGAATGAGTTTAGAGAGTGGTGTTGAATCGTTTATTTTCAATCATAAAGGTGAAGTGGTTGCGTCAAATATTTACCTAGAGCGCGATATTGAAATTCCTGAATCTGCACCGTTAACTCTTACCGAACCACAACGTGCGCTAGTAATGAACACTCCAGCCTTATTGGTTTCTAACCAAAATGACTGGGGACCTTACGATTTTTCTCAAGCTGGTGAACCGCAAGGTTTTGCTATTGATTTAATTGAAATTTTGTCGCAAAAAACTGGTTTAAAATTCGATTTTATTAATGGTTTTGAATCGAACTCGCTGTCCGAAAGATACTTAAGAGGCACTATCGATGTTTTGCACTCGGTGTCTGGTGAAGTGCCGCTATATGGCGAGCGAAGTGCACCAATGTACTCAACGAAATTAGCGATTGCAGGTAAAAACACCGTTCCATGCCTGTTTCACTGGAAAACGTTACAGCCAAAGTGGGAGTAGTTTTCGGGTTTGGTATGAAAGAGTGGTTGCAAGCTAATTATTCAGGCTTGAACATTGTTGAATTCAAAAGCTTAAGCGACGCAAAAGATGCGTTAGAGAAAGGCGAAGTGCCATACTTGGTCGATTCATTCCTAACGCTAGATGAGCTTAATAGTTTAGACAACACATCAGCAATAACGGTAAGAAAGTTGGATGCTCCCCCGGCTTCTTATCACATGTACATAAACCAAAAATATGCTGGATTATTAGATGTACTCAATCTTGCCATAGAGTCTATTACGCCTGTTCAACGAGATGCTTTAGAACAAAAATGGCTAGAACCTAATCACTGGCGTGGCACATTCCTACCCTACCCAGAAGTGCTTCAGCTGGTGAAAGATACGTCCAACTACAATACTATTGTGAGACAAAGTATTGAAGGGAAAAACTATTTTGCTTACATAACACCTATATCGAGCTCAGTCGGTAGTGACGATTACTTTTCCGTCATTATCCCAGAAAAAATCATAACCAGTGCCGTCAACAAACGTTTGTTCAACTCTTTATTCATTAGTACATTGTTGATGTTAGGTCTTTTTCCTCTCGCGTGGCGACTGGGTAAACCGATGACTCGATCAATCTATGCACTTAAAGCAAGAACTAAGAAGATTCGTGCACGCAACTTTGATCAAGTTTGGCCAATGACAACCAGAGTCAAAGAAATTGATGAACTTTCCGAAGCCATGATGGAAATGATGGCTGAGATTCAATTGCACGAAAAACAACAAGAAGAATTCATCGAAGCGTTTATTCGCCTTATTGCTCAAGCGATCGATGATAAGTCACCGTACACAGCAGGACACTGTAATCGCGTTCCAGAAATTGGCATGATGCTGGCAAGTGCAGCTGAGAAATGCCAAAGCGGTAAGTTCAAAGACTTTGCTTTCCAAAATGATGCCGAACGAAGAGAGTTTCGTATTGCTGCCTGGTTGCATGACTGCGGAAAAATTACGACGCCAGAACATATTGTTGATAAGGGCACTAAACTTGAAGCGAACTACAACCGAATCAATGAAATTCGAACTCGGTTTGAAGTCCTACGGAGAGATGCAGAAATCGATTACTTAAACGTGTTATTGCACAGTGAGGTAAGTAAGGATAAAGCAAATGCCGAGTTTAAAGAAAAAGTACGCCAGTTGAACGATGACTTTGAGTTCCTTGCCAAGGCTAACATCGGTGGTGAATTCATGAGTGAAGATAAAGTTGCTCGAATTAAGCAAATTGCTGAGAAAACATGGTTACGTTACTTTGACGATCGCTTGGGTTTGTCGCCATTTGAAGAAATGAACAAACCCGAACAGGATTCGTCTCTACCAGTCATGGAAAAACTGCTAGAAGATAAACCTGAGCACATCATTAGACGTGTGCGACCCGTCGAATTCGAACCTGAGCATGGCATCCAAATGCAAGTTCCTGAGCATCAATACAACATGGGTGAGGTATACAATCTAACGATTTCACGTGGGACTTTGACACCTGAGGATCGTTTCAAAATCAATGAGCATATGATTAGTGGGATAAGAATGCTTGAAGCTTTGCCATTTCCACCTGAACTGAGCAATGTACCGCGCTATGCTTCCACGCACCATGAAACACTCAAAGGTAACGGTTATCCACGGAAATTGAATGCCGAGGATTTATCGATACCAGAACGTATATTGGTGATTGCAGACATATTTGAAGCGTTAACCGCAGGAGACCGGCCATACAAGAAAGCGAAGCCTGTGAGTATCGCTATCGATATAATGTATCAAATGGCAGTGGATGAGCATTTGGATATGGACTTATTCTTACTGTTCTTGGAGAGCGGAGTGTACCTCGACTACGCGAAGAAATTTATGCCGGAAGCACATGTTGACGAGGTCGACATTCAAAAATATCGATCTGACTAAACCGAAAAGGTGTCTAGTGGCATAGTAAATTTAGCTACCCAAT
This sequence comes from Vibrio sp. 10N.222.55.B11, assembly GCF_041473705.1. Classification (NCBI taxonomy): domain Bacteria; kingdom Pseudomonadati; phylum Pseudomonadota; class Gammaproteobacteria; order Vibrionales; family Vibrionaceae; genus Vibrio; species Vibrio sp. 10N.222.55.B11. The sequence goes on along the minus strand of NZ_JBFRST010000039.1, from coordinate 61,059 downwards.
TCAATGTATAATCAGCGCAATACTTAAAGCAGCGACCTGATCCATAAAAAATGAATTGTTTGTCACTTCAGGAAGAGGCATCGCGCCTACGCCAAAGGCGGGAGAACTTATTGAAAAAGCCAGAGAAATCGTAATAGCGATGCAAGCCTTCGCAAGCTCACAACAATACAACCCACTAATAGATGATAAAGTTTTTTCCATCGCGGCTAACGACTATGAAATAGAAACCGTTATAAAACCTATGTTTCATGATTTCCAGAAAGCAGCACCGATGAGTTCGCTGCACATAGCTCCAGCCAGAACTCAACTTCAGTGGGCTTCATTACTTCGGTCTGGCGATGTAGATTTTGTTTTGTCACCTGAACTAATGAGTAACGAGTCGGATTTAATTCAAACTAAGTTGTTTTCTGACCAAGAGGTCTGTTTTTACAATCCTCAAAAGCAAACACCGCCAACAACGATAGAGCAATATTGCTCCAAACCTCACGCCATCATGTCTTTTGAGCATTCTCACCAAACCGAGATAGACACAGTACTTAAAAAACGAGGAGTGAAGAGAAAAATCGTGTCTAGTGCGCTGAGTTTTGGGGCGATAGCGTCTTTAATTAAAGGACCCTAGCCAACGTTAATTGCAGCTTCATTGAGTGGAAAAAGTGCTCAACATCAGTGTTGTCCAAAAAACTACTTTTTCCACTCATATTTGCCTTATGTTATAAGAAATGAATTACCCATATTCTACGAGTTAAAGGCTATTAGGTGATTCATCGATGCATTTTTCTAAGATTTATTCTAGATTGGTTTATGTTATTACTCGAAAACCAAAAGGCCTCGTACATGCGAGGCCTTACGTTTTTCATTTAACGTTTACAGCTAACCTACTTCGCTGACTTCTCTTGTTAGCTTTCCTTACTGACCTAAGTTACTGACTCAGCTCACTGAACTTCGGCAAGCTTTTCACAAACCTCTGGTGTACATCCATATAAGTTTGCATATAGATTTCATCGATATTGTCACTACTCGGGAAGCTGGATGAGAAATCTACGTGGTTGCGGTCGATAGACAATTTAGCGGCCTCGACAATATGAGCGATGAACATTCTCGGATCTTCCAAGCCAATAGAGATACGCATTGTGGTCGGTTTGATGCCTGTTTCATTAAGCGCTTCATCACTGAGTTCTGAATGCGTAGTCAGGGCTGGGCACAGCGCCACGGTGTTGGTTTGCCCTAAGCTCACTTGCATGCCGATTGCTGGCTCAAGCATGTCGAAGAACTGTTTGAATCCATCTCGATTGATTGGCGCACGATCGCCGTTACCTTCCATATCGATTGTGAAAAGCGCCGCTGGCAAACCCAAGTACATGTTGTTCTGGCAGTGTTCATAGTTGTCACTGTCTGGCAAAGCAGGACACGATACATTGATGTCAGGGTGAGCATCAAAGATCTTCGCGAGAGTCAGTGTATTAATCGTTTTTTGCACCACTCGCATCTCATACGTTTTCATACCATTAAGCACTTCAAACGCTTTGTCTGCGTCTAGGAATGCGCCCTTAATGTAGTACACATTCCAAAACAGCGTTTCGTTCCATGGAATGGTGACCTCATCGCCATTGGGTTTGGTGAAAATCACCTCATCTCCTTTTGGCACAAACATAGTCTCATTACGACCAATCACAACCCCAGCGGTTGTGGTGCCAGAACCCGCCAGTTCTTTGGTGTAGGAGTGAATTACATAATCTGGTCTTTCCATCACATCATCACGTTTTAGTACTGGATGCAGCAATGGCGTGCCTACTGTGGAGTCAACAATCACATCCCAACCACGAACGTGACCAGCTTTGCTGATACTAGCAACATCCAACACGTATCCATGCGGGTTACACGGTGACTCTAGGTAAACGTAGATTTTCTTACCCGCAGCGATGCGATCTGCGTATTTATCGGCAACCTCATCTAGGCGAGTCGCAAACTCATCACCTGAGTAACCATCCACCCACTCCACCGCGACATTTAGGTTAGACGGTTTCCCAAACCAATCTTCCAACAACTGGTAAGAACCGCCGTAGATATTGCGTGAAGCTAAGACTATATCTTCATGCCCGAGCAAATGGCTCAACAACCCATCAATAGCCGCCATCCCCGAATTAAAGTTCCACGCAAGGTACTCGTTGGCTCTAGAGCCTGCCTCAATATCAACCATATGGTTAGCCAGTGAAATCGAGGTTGGGTTAAGCAGTCGAGAGTAAATATCGTGCAGCGGCTCTTTACCGTTAAACGCATCTTCAATCCATTCTGTACACGCAAACAAATAGGTCGCGGTGCGTGTAATGACAGAGCTGGCAGAGAAAATAGCAGCCACATTATCGAAGATAGGATACGCACCTTTGGATGCAAAATTACCATTATTGGTGGCAATAGACTGGTAAGTGGCGCGCATTGGGTTTTGCAGATTGTCGAGGATCTTAGCTATCTGGAATGACAAGAAGCGTTTGGCGTTAAACCAAGCGATTCGGTCACTCTTGTCGAGTTCTGAAAGTCCATCAACCGTCAGTGCCCAAAGGTCGTGTGTCTTGGTATTGGCTTTGTACAGCGTCGTCGCCAGTTCGATAAGCGTGACGCCGTAATCACTGTTTGGTTCGATACCAAAATGTTTTGCTTGCTCAATCGCAAGGGCTTCTGCTTGTTCGTGTTTGGTGGTTTTACGCAGCGGGCTAAGTTGAGTTGAAGTATTCATAATTCCTAAGTCATTCCATGCTTGTTGTTCCTCCTTTAATTTTAGTTTTGGGCAGATGTTAAAAATTGCTATTTGCGAAGTAAGACATACACTTTGAGCAATAATATTGCCAAACTAAACTCAATATTGATGGAATATGCTAATGGATGAGATCGACAAGAAAATACTGGCTGAACTGCAAAACAACGCACGACTGACTAATCAAGAGTTGGCCGATCGAGTGGCACTGTCGCCCTCTCCTTGCTTACGCCGAGTTCGAGCACTAGAGAAACAAGGGATTATTCGCGGCTATCACGCCAGTGTCGACCAAGAAGCATGCGGCTTGCCTGTGAATGTGTTTGTGTTGGTGAAACTTGAAAAGCCAACTGAAGAGAATATGCGAGACTTTGAGCAGCACATCGAAGTGATTGACGAGGTGTTAGAGTGCTTTCTAATGACGGGCAATCACGACTACCTATTGCATGTAGTCAGTGAATCACTCAAAAGCTACGAGCAGTTCATCCGTAAGCAATTAACTCGCCTACCCAATATCGCTTCTATAGAATCGAGCTTCGCCTTTGGTCAAGTAAAAACTAAGACCAAGTTGCCAGTGAGATAATTAGAAACGACTTAGTTGAACTGTGCAGAAGGCATTGGATAGTCATCTCCAATCATACAGACAAGTGCGCCACCAAAAGCTTTTTCGTAACGTATATTTCCTGTCGCATCTGAGCTTTCTATGCTCGAACTGCCGTCCACAATCTTATTAATTTCTTGTGCGACTTTTGTTGGTACCAACCAGATACAAGCTGCAACAGAGCAAGTGGATGATCGATGTACTGATCACCACCTAACCATGTATTGGAAGTGATTGGGAATGGATCTAACTAAAGCCTTAAGTGGCCAATACAGAAACGCAAAGTGCAACATCAGTCCCCGGACAATTACAAAACCATAGAGACAGTGGCAAACTGTCCAGAAACACTTTCAGCTAAAAACAACTGTACGATTGAGGAACGCGTTTTTCTTCATCCCAGCCTAATAGCTCAATATTGATCAATGACTTGCGCTTCTCATTACACAGTGAAGCGATATTGATGATAGGCAGTTGGCTACGAAACTGCGCTGTAAGGATGACCTTTTTACTTTCGTTAAGGCTGCTTCTGCATTGCGACAAAATCGCTTCAGTATCTAGTTGGTGTGCGTTCTCGATAATTTGGATATCAGCATTCTCTTGATAGCAATCTATCAACCAAGATACAGCAGGCTCTTCTATGCTGGTGAGCACGATGACATCTTTTGTTGTGACTAATTCTTTGAGTTCAGATAGTTTGAGTTCAGTTTCCATAGTTAGCCTCATTCAGCAGCAAATACATTAAAGTCGATTGCCCAGTTTAGCCTGTGCTAAGTGGTAGCCTCTGTCGATCATCTCTTGTGAGCGATCAAACTCTAGGGTGCCACAAGCATTGCGTGGGATCTCAAGCGTGATATCGGCGGGGTAAGCGGCCAACTTTTGGCGAGCAATGGTCGATTGCATCGCATCAAACGCTTGGTTGGCAATGTCGTAGGCAGCAAAATTGAAGCTCATTTTGCTTTTTACACTGCTACCGAGGTTATCGATAAAGTGAACAACCTTCTCATGCAGGTTGCTCTCTTTTGTTGGCAGGGAAACCGGTATCACTTCCTGTTTAACCATTTCAGGTTCACCACCTAAATTCACAGCCAGTGTAAAGTCTGTATTATCACCAAAGGTAGGCGCAATCGGTACGGGATTAAGAACGCCGCCATCAATCAGCACTTCTCCATTGATAACGTGAGGGGTCAAGAACAGTGGCAAAGAGATAGAGGCGCGAATGGCATCAAACAGAGAACCTGATTGCAGCCAAACCTCTTTTTCATCGGCGACGTTAGCGGCAACTGCGGTATAAGGGATGGGCAGATCTTCAATTGAAATCTCGCCGATCAGTCCACGCAGAGTGTCGATGATCTTGTCCCCTTTGAACATACCACTCGACTGCCATGAAAAGTCCAACAACATCGCCATATCACCTTGGTCGATACTGGTGACCCACTCTTCAAATTCATCCAACTTGCCCGCAGCGTAGACACCACCGATAAGTGCGCCAATTGAACAGCCAGAAATGGATTTTATCTGATAGCCATGCTCAATTAACCAGCGGATGACTCCAACGTGAACCAAGCCTCTTGCGCCACCACTGCCAAGTACCAATGAGATCGTTTTTGCCATCATATTAATCCTTTAGTTTTAAATTCTAGGTGGGCTAACTCGCCGATTTACCAATTCGCCGATCTCAACTCACTGAATCACTCTCAGTCCATACGGGTAATGAAGGTTTGCTCGTCATCGACAAAAGCCACGTAGTCGCCGTGATAGATAAAAACCCGACCACGCCCTTCAACGATACACGCAAGCTGTGGGTTCAAATCTTCTTCAATATCTCTACTTTGAAAAGTGCCGGTATCGGTGATCACACCGCGGAGTTTAGGCAAAAATCCATAACTGCGTTTGGCTTGATCAATCAGGCTCAACTCGCTGGCGGTAGAAAAGCAAGCTGGGATTGGGCCTGCATCTTCGATAAACATAGTTTTCAGTTCTTCAAAGGCTGTAATTACCAGCCAGTCGATGCCATTTACGTGATGGATAAACATTGTTTATAAATACCTAGTTTCTCGATAACTCTAATGCGGAGATTCTATCACTATCAAGTGCAGAACGTGGGAGAAATTAAGGGACTACAAATAACCAGACACATACTATCTACAGGGTCTAATACTAGTCGTCCGACTCTACGACTAATGTCTAACCGACTGAGTCTATTTGTTTTTTTTGGTTTGGTATAAGGTACTAACAACTAAATGTTAATGAGTTTTTAATTACAAGTTGACGCATTGTTTGCACTTCATACCGTGAGTCAACAACGTTTGTTGGAATAACACACCTAAGAGTGTGAACGAAAGGAATCAAAATGAGCACTACTTTAGAGTCCGCACATATACAAACAGAGAAGCCTCAAGCCAATGAGGATGAACTCACCTATGAACAACAACATAAACCAAGCTCAGAGTTTGAATCCCGAGAACAGTATCTAGAACACGAATTGCAAATCATGTCGCCTAAGCGCTGGCGTCCAAATTTGCCGTTTAAAGATTATCGATTTGAGATAGAAGACACCATCCCAGCGATGGCGGCGACCATTGGTAAAGTGGTTATGGTGGGCGCGATTGCAGCCACCTTTGCTGGGGCTCTCGGATTAAATGAAGACTTCATTCTAGAAAACGTTCGTTATGAACTGCTCATCGCCTCTGTTTTCATTATTATTTTCTCTGGCTTTTTATTGCCGACTGCAAACCTCGCAGGGACCCACGGCCCACTTATCCCTTTGATTCCGATTGTGGTTGCAGCAGGTGGACACCCGATGGCGTTTGGCCTGTTGATTGGCGCTTTTGGCCTCATCTTAGCCATCAGTAAAGGTGGCAGCATGTTGGCCAACCTCACCAGTAAAGGCGTGTGTGGCGGCTTATTGCTCTACCTCGGCTTTGTTGGAACCGCCTCTCAAGTGAAAAAGCTTTTCGCTTGGGCTGAAGGAATCGGTATGAGCCACATCGCGTTTGTGGTGATCTTTTGCACCATTATCTTGTACGCGCTACTGGAACACTTCCGCAAACGTTGGTTAGCAGTACCTCTTAGCTGCTTGTTGGGTGGTACGATCGCATTTGCCATGGGCGCCCCATTTGCTTTCCACACAGAGCCAGGCTTGCCCAACATGAACCCTATGTATTGGTGGGGAGAAGATACAGGTTGGATGCTAGGCCTACCGACGATTGAACACTTCATGGTGGTATTGCCGTTTGCGATTCTAGCCGTAGCGATGTGGTCACCGGATTTCTTAGGGCATCAAGTATTCCAAAAGATCAGCTACCCAGAACGTACCGAAAAAGTACACATGAACATCGACGACACCATGACCACGGCATCAATTCGTCAAACGTTCGGTTCTCTGCTTGGCGGTACTAACTTTACATCTTCATGGGGTACTTACATCGTACCAGCGGCGATAGCTAAACGCCCTATTCCTGCTGGCGCGCTGCTCACAGCTCTGTTCTGTATCATCGCCGCAGTTTGGGGTTACCCGATGGATTTAGCTATCTGGCAACCTGTACTGTGTGTGGCGCTGATTGTTGGGGTATTTGTTCCATTGCTAGAAGCTGGAATGGAAATGACGCGTGAAGGAAAAACCACACAGTCGGCAGCGATTGTTGTATTTTCTTCAGCGCTCGTTAACCCAGCATTTGGTTGGGCTCTCACCATGCTGTTGGACAACTTAGGCTTAGTCGGTTGTAAAGAACGTAGTAGTGAACTGAGTAAAATGAGCCGTTGGGTGTTGCCTGGAACTATGTTTATTGTGCTTAGTGGTGTAATGGCGCTGGTTGGCCTTCTACCGGGCATACCAGCGATTATCCCGAGTTTTCGTTAAGCTCGATTAATATTTAGTTTTAGTAAGAACGCAAAAAGGCCTCGCAATCGCGAGGCCTTGTTTTATCTATCGAACGGTTACAGCTAATCTTTATCAGCGGCAACACCCTACTGCACTAACTTCAACGCTTTCATCAACGTTACGTTGAACGGATCTAGCATCAAAGCCTCTCAAGATCTCTTTAGATTAACGTTCGAGGGGGAGAGCATTCTTTGCCATTGAACATATGGCTATAGTTGTAACGATCGATATTCAGATACTCCCCCCCTCCCATTAGCTTTACCTATACCAGCTAGAGATTAGAAATGTAAATGACCAATCTGACACTTACAAAAAATGTAAGTTGTCATCAAACCTTAAACATTAGAGCAAAAACTCAGCTTAGATAGTTCAAGTTTAAATGTTAGCGTAATGTTACATATATAAACCAACAGTACGAGATATGCAGCACGTAAAACTCTTAAACCGCAACACCTTCGCTGGGCTCGCAGCAACATTAGTTGGGAACGGCATTGGTCGCTTTGCCTACATAGCATTAATGCCTGTGCTCATTCAAAGTGGGTGGTTCTCAAGCGAAGATGCCTCCATACTCGGCGCTGCAACACTGATTGGCTATATATTCGGAGCTCCTGCATCGAGCTTTTTACAGAGATATTATTCAACAGGCACACTCATACGTGCCTCTTTGTTGTTAAGTAGCTTTAGCTATCTTGGTTGTGCCTTAAAATCTGCCCCCTTTGAATGGTTTTTAACGCTTAGAACCATTGCGGGTATATCAGGTGCCGTACTCATGGTACTCGCACCACCCGTGATCACCAGCCTTCACCCTCAAGAGATGAAAGCAAGAATCAGTGGCGTCGTATTTTCAGGCATTGGCCTCGGCGCCATGATTTCAGGAACAATCATACCTTTGCTTATCTACCAAAGTGTTGAAAGTGCATGGTTAGGTATGGGAGCGATCGCTTTTCTCGCAACTGTCTTGACGTGGAAGACATGGGCTCTTGAAGCTAAACCAAACCATTGTGATAAAAGCCCATCGACGTTTGATGCCTTATCTAAGAATAAGCGCATTAGTATTAGCTACGTACTTTTAGCCTACACCTTTAGCGCCATTGGTTATTTACCTCATACTCTTTTTTGGGTCGACTATATTGTTCGAGAGCTAAAAATGAGTTTTGCGAGCGGTGGTTTTTATTGGGCTGTGTTTGGAATAGGAGCAGCGATTGGGCCAATAGTGACTGGTATACTAGGGGATAAATTTGGACTTAAAAAAGCACTATTAGCGGCGTTTATTTGTAAAGCTGCTGGGGTTGCTCTTCCACTATTAAGCACCAGTGAAACAGCACTTTTTGCTTCATCTTTGTTGGTCGGTATGTTTACGCCTGGCACCGTAACACTGGTATCAACCTACACCTTAGAAATCGTCGGGACTCAGCTCCATACGAAATCTTGGGGAGCAATGACAATGGCTTTTGCTATATCGCAAGGAATAGTCGGCTTCGTTATGGCTCACTACGCCCCTCAACTCACCAGTTATAACCTCTTATTTATGATCAGCGCGAGTGCACTGATTTTGTCGATACTCTGCATCGCATTTACATCAACCAAACAGCAGACATTAAACACTGCTCAAACAAGTTCTTAGCAAAGGAATCGCTCATGAAACTGTATTTAAACGACACCTCTCCATTCTCCAGAGCAGTGCTGGCAACGGCCTATTTGTGTGATGCTCCAATGGTTCTTGAATGGGTCGACCCGTGGCAAACACCCAGCACATTGGTCGCAGTTAATCCATTTAGTACCATTCCGGTTCTAGAAACCAGTGATGAGGTTGCACTGACCGAGAGTTTAACGATCTGTGAGTTCCTCATGCAAGCATACCCAACAGAAAAACTAACAGTGACCAAGGCTAGCGACACTCAACGTATGTCGTTATTGGGAGTGAGTAAAACGTTGATGGAAGTGGCCTTTCGGTGTGCTGCACTGGGCCGCTTCGAAGCTGAGCAAAACGAGCTAACGATTAGGGGAAAGGAAGGTATTAAAAGAAGCGTTAAAGCACTTATCGGGCAGTTGAATAACAATGATGATTTGCTTGGACCTGACTTCTCAACATTGTACCTGCACGTCGCATTAGATTACGTCTTATTCAGGCATGCTAATTTGCTTTCAGCAGAAGAGCGCGACATCCTCACTACTGCCTTACATAATTCGCCGTTTAAAGACACATTGGCAAAACTTAGCCTAGAGTCGCTTTCAAAAAAGCTTAACTATTGCGAATACAAAAATTCTTAATCACTTTGATCAGTGTTGTGTTGAACGAGTCTAACAAGGCCTCGCACACGCGAGGCCTTAGTTTTATCTATAGAATGATTACATCCACCATTTAACAACTACAGCGCCCTACTTCACTGACTTCACCGCTTTCATCAACATTGTGGAATGGTTCTAGTAGACCAAAGCCTCCCCCTCTAACTCCCCCTCGAATGGAGTGACTCGATCTCTTGAGATATATGAATGAGGGGGAGAACATTCTTTGCCGCTGAACATATAGCAGCACATGTAGCGATCGGTATTCAGTTCCTCCCCTTTCCCATGACCGGCAAGAGATTAGAGATGTAAACCAAGGGGAGGTTAGGAGGGGATTATCAGCCTATTCTCACGTACATCTGCCCTAGTCGTTTCAGGATCTGTACTGCACGTTAAAAGCCCTCACTCACTTGGTTTTGCCATAGCCTGCTGTCTAGGCTCCAGCCGTGAATGAAGATCAGCGCCGTCTCCCAGCTCCCACTTTTGCCATACGCAATTTGCTCACCATCGTGAGATATCGCAATACCGTACTTAACCGTTGAATCATGAGCCATGGCACTCATACTACCAAGCGCCATAAATACCAAGAGTGTGATGTTTAGAATTAAACGTTTCATAGTGTCTCTCTACTTACTTTGGAGGGAACACAGAAAGCATCCCTCTCAATCAATATAGCCACTATAAAGTGTGAAGTTATAGACGGGTCAAGAGCTATCCGAAGATCCTATCTTCATGATAATGGGCTCCACTTAGAGGCCTAATAAGCCAACGATACAAGTAACCCAATAACTATCAATCGCACCATCTTGATATCACTTTTAGTAAAGTCACATGAAGAAATACAAAACAACGGACCGTAAAATGACATTTATCAAATCTCTTAAGTACACACTTAGATATAGTCGACTTTATTAATCGTACTTATCAATTAACCTCCAGAGTACTAAACATTTGCGCTGCACTATATGTAATGCAATACAAGATACAACTTTGATAGTACATCTGTTGTTTATTTAGATAGAGCGTATTTCAACTAAGACTTAACAATGACTGATCAACTAATTAGCGCGCTAAAGGCTGGTGATAAAGAAGCCTTGATGGAAATATTACAAGACTCGCCAGAACACATAAATGCGATTCTTACCGAGCATAAAGCCACTCCATTTGAGGTTGCTTTAGACTATGGTTTTACTGCAATTGCAGAAATGCTCATAAAGTTACCAGGTTTTGATTTAAACTACAGTGACCATAACCCTTTGAGGCTTTCGATCGATTTAGGTTACTTAGATATCGCCAAACAGTTACTTGAAATTGGAGCAAACCCTAATTATCGACCACAGCAAATGAGTAGCGCATTACTCTTATGCCTAGATAACGAATACTTTGATCTCGCTGAATTGATGGTAGAAAAAGGCGCAGAAGTTAACATTCGTAATGACAAGGGCTGGACGCCATTAATTTGGGCATCAATGAAAGGTCGAGTCAAAGCGGTTGAGTTTCTGCTTAAGCACGGTGCCGCCGTTGATGTTTGTAACAACGATGGTTGGAATGCGGTAACAGGCGCTTACTTCAAACAACGCATAGAGATAGTTGATAAGCTAATCGCTAAAGGTGCTGTATTCAGCGCCAAGTATTCAGAAGCCGCCATGCTGTCAGCGTATCAAAATGGGCACATCAACATCGCCAAGAAGCTACTGGCTGATAATATTAATCCAGACGTTGAAAACGAAGATAAAGAAACGATGCTGATTATTGCCATTACTAAAGGTGATGATGAAATGATCAAAGCGCTCGTTGCTGCTGGTGCGAATCCTAACGCGAGAAATAAAGATTCATATCCCGCTTTATCTTTATTGGCTCAAAATGGCAAAAATGAACTCATTGCATTGCTGATTGATAAAGGAGCAGATGTCAATCTTCAGAGTAAGTCTGGTCGCACCGCTGCATATTGGGCTGCTACTTATAATAAGTCATCTACGCTAAGGCTATTGCATAGCAAAGGGGCTAACCTTGATTTGCGAAATAAAGATGGTTGGTCGCCATTGATGGTTGCAGCAGACAATTGTTTTTTTGAGTCAGTTGATATGCTACTTGAGTTAGGGTCAAATACCGAATTCGAGACCGTAAATGGAAATGCAGCACGTGAATTAGCAAGTTTGAATTATAAAAGAAGCGCTTCTGGAAGCAAGCGAGAGACTTATGCAAAAAAAGTAATGGCTCTAATTGATGGAACGCGTCAGCAATGATTGCTCAAAACTCTGTTTTTGATGCAGTCCGTCGCGGCTATAACGAGTTAGAACTTGCAAGTAACGACGAAATCCTTGATTACTTTGCTGATGTTAACCCCGACGCTATGTCGGGGCATATCAGCAACATCAAAGGTATCGTCTTTGAACAAGAAGTTGTTACTGCACTCAATGAGCAAGGAATCGATGCCATGCTTTTTGAAGCCACTAACCACCCTGTTTCTGATATTGCATTAATGAGTGATGGCGACATTGCGGCTGAAGTGCAATTAAAAGCGACCGACAGCATTGCTTATATAAACGAGACATTGGCTGAGAGCCCAGATATCCCAATTATTGTGACTAGTGAAGTCGCTAATGGCTTCGATAGTGCAATGGTGATTGACTCTGGGATCGATAATGTTGCACTGGATGAAGCTGTATCAGAGGTATTAACTGGCGAAATTGCCAACCATGTCAGTGAATCTGTAGCAAGTGACGTTGCAAGCGAGGGACTCGCTGAAGTTGTAGCTGATGTAGCTTTACCTATTAGCCCGATTGGTATTATTGGTGCTTTGTTTGGATTACCATTTTTGTAAGGAAGTATGATAGTATGATGGCGACGATTTACCCGTCATTAGAAAATATATCGCGTTTAAAAGTAAAACCAACCGAAGGAGAGCTTTGGTTAGTTAATTATCTAAACGATAACTTAGATGAAAGCTATGAAGTTTTTTTCAACCCTTTTTTGGACGGTGACAGGCCTGACATTATCATTTTAAAAAAAGACGTTGCCATTTTTGTCATTGAAGTAAAAGACTATGAACTTAAAAACTATATGGTTGATAGTTTTAATAAATGGTCGGTAATGAGTAATCAAGGTGCTTCTCGTATTTCTTCGCCACAGTCACAAGCATTTACGTATAAAAATAACTTATATCAACTGCATTTGCCTGTCTTAGGGTTGGGTTATTTGTCTAATCGCAATTTTTTCAATCTCGTTCAGCCATTGGTCTATTTCCATAAAGCGAATAAATCTGAAATCGATGGGTTTTATAAAAAATCTGAAAATGAAAATAGAGAAAGTGCCAGACTTTTATTTGAACAAAAAAAAGCCAATAAAATTGCGATTGAACAATACAATCGAAAAGCCGATGGTATTGATTCAAGTAGGAAGAAACTGACTAGAGACAAGGCGATGTCTTATGGCTCTGACATGTTGCAAAATCTAGTTCGTAAAATTAAGAGCTATGGCACCCACGTTCTTTTTGATGAGCGTGTGTATGATGACTTTAAGCGACGATTAGAGCCTTGCGATCACGTACTAAAACAAGGTAAGAAAATTCCCTTAGATGCAAAACAGGAAAAGCTGATTCTTAGTGCGGAATGTAAAGAGAAAATTAAAGGCGTTGCTGGTTGTGGCAAGACAACAATCATCGCTAATCGAGCCGTAAACGCTCACTCTAGGCACGATTCAAAAGTGTTGATAATTACGTATAACATCACTCTAAAGAATCTTATTAAGGATAGAATTAGTGATGTATTAGGTTATCGAGATAATGAAAACTATGCGGTAACAAATTACCATCAGTTTTTTAATGCTCAACTTAATGCCACAGGGCAAGATATCGAAAGGTTGATTGGAGAGTATGGATTGGAGAAGCTTTACTCTACTGATTTGTTCAAGGTACATGACGTAGAGAAATACCACACTATATTGCTTGATGAAGTTCAAGACTTTGAAAGTGAATGGGTAAAAATCATTCGGGATAACTTCTTGGCGAATGATGGCGAAATGGTTCTATTTGGCGATGAGTCTCAAAATATCTATGCTCGTGATAACGAAAGAGCAGCGGTTATTGCTCAGGGTTTTGGGCGTTGGAATAAATTAAAGCGTTCATATAGAACTAGTTTGGATTCATCTCTGAATCAGGTGTTCAAGGCTTTCCAGCAAAATTATCTTGTTGAGAAATATTCTGACACAGAACTGCTTGAGACAACACAGACTCAACTAGGAATGACTTTTGAGCTTCTTAAATATCATCAGGTAAACCAGAATTGGGAGAATGAATCATTTGAATTGATTCAAGCCTACGTCAGAGAGCATAACCTACATCCTAATGATATTGTTATACTGGCTTCGAATGTATATTTGGCTCGTCAATTGGCTGATAAGTTTAATGGTGTTGAAAAAACACATTGTATGTTTGAAACGTATGATGAATTAGTACAACTGTCGCGAATGTATGACTCTAGCTGTGATGCTGAGAAACTTAAATCAATGTCTGAGATTGAGTTAAATACATTTATCAAGAAGCACCCAAAGCTAAAGCGAGATTTAGAACACGCTCGTCGTATGAAGAAAAATCATTTCTATGCGAATAGTGGTTTGATTAAAGCGTCCACTATTCACAGTTTTAAAGGACTGGAGTCCAAGACGGTATTTTATTTAATGGATGAGAAAGACACGCCAGAGTTAGTTTATACATCCATCACAAGAGCAGCAGAGAATCTTGTTATTTTAGATAAGAGCAATACAAGCCCATACTCTGCTTTCTTTTCGGGTGTGATGAACAATGTAGGTGGCCTATTTTGACAATCACAGAAGACCAACTCTGCCTTTACATCTCTATTCGAACAACCAAGCGAGTTAATTAACATTACGCATAAGCAACGATCGTGTTTCTGAATCAAACCTAACAGTTAGCCCCCCGACTCCTTACCCCACAAAAACAAAAAGGCCTCGCAATGCGAGGCCTTTGGTTTTTCTATCTATCAGAAGAGATTAGTCGCGAAGTGCTGCGCCAAATTTCTCTGAGATTGAAGCTACGATAGCATCTACTGAACCAGCGATGTCTGCATCTTCAAGTGTGCGTTCTACAGACTGTAGGCTAAGTGCGATTGCTAGGCTCTTCTTACCTTCTTCAACGCCTTGACCAACGTATACGTCGAACAGTTTAGCGCCTGTTAGGAATTCGCCACCAGCAGCGATACACGCTTCTACGATGTCGCCAGAAGCTACTGCTTCGTCAACAACTACTGCGATATCACGACGGTTTGCAGGGAACTTAGATACGGCTACTGCTTCTGGAAGCGCGCGAGTGTTGATAGCTGCCCATTCGATTTCGAATACGATAGTGCGGCCGTTAAGACCAAACTTACGCTCTAGTTCTGGGTGAACAGTACCAATGATACCCACTTCTTTGCCGTCTACGACGATAGCCGCAGTTTGACCTGGGTGAAGTGCTGGGTGCTTAGCTGCTTTGAAGCTGTATGCGATTTCGTTTGCAGAAAGCTCAAGAACTGCTTCTAGGTCACCTTTAAGATCGAAGAAATCTACAGTGTTAGTTGCAATGTCCCAGTGCTCTTCGCCACGAGTACCAGAGATAACGCCCGCAAGCATCATTTCTTGGCGCATGCCGTTTTCAGCAGTTGCTTCAGGGATGAAACGTAGGCCTGATTCGAATAGACGAACGCGAGACTGTTGACGCTTCTGGTTGTGAACAACTGTGTTTAGTAGACCTTGGATTAGGCCAAGACGCATTGCTGACATATCCGCAGAGATTGGGAATGGCAGGATTAGCGGCTCAACACCAGGTACAACAAGTTTTTGCTGCTCTGGTTCTACGAAGCTGTATGTGATTGCTTCGTGGTAGCCACGGTCTACAAGAAGGTCACGAACGCGCTTAAGCGGTTGGTCAGCTTCTTTGTGGTCATTCATTTTAAGTGCCGCTTTAGGCGCTTGGTTTGGAATGTTATCGTAACCGTAGATACGACCTACTTCTTCAATTAGGTCTTGCTCGATTGCGATATCAAAACGCCAAGATGGAGACGTTGCCGTCCAGCCAGCGTCTGTCGTTTCAACGTTACAACCTAGGCGAGTAAGAATTTCCACTACGTCTGTAGATGGGATTTCGTGACCTAGTAGGCTATCTAGCTTAGCGCGACGTAGAGCAACTACGTTTGCTTTAGGAAGTGAGGCTTCAGATTCGCTGCCGTTTACTGGCGCAACTTCACCACCACAGATTTCAACTAGAAGCTGTGTTGCACGCTCCATAGCTGCTGCTTGTAGCGTTGAATCAACACCACGTTCGAAACGTAGAGAAGAATCAGTGTGAAGGCCGTAAGCACGTGCGCGACCACGGATGTGATCCGGTGCGAAGAATGCTGCTTCAAGAAGTACGTCTGTCGTTTCAGTAGTAACACCTGAATCTTGACCGCCAAAGATACCAGCGATTGCTAGTGCTTTGTTTTGGTCAGCGATAACAAGCGTGTTGCTGTTTAGTTCAGCTTCGTTGCCATCTAGAAGTGTTAGCTTTTCGCCCTGCTCTGCTAGACGAACCACGATACCGCCTTCGATCTTAGCGAGATCAAATGCGTGCATTGGTTGGCCTTGCTCTAGCATCACGTAGTTTGTGATGTCTACAACTGGGTCGATTGAACGGATACCACAACGACGCAGTTTTTCTTGCATCCAGATTGGAGATTCCGCTTTCACGTTTACGTTCTTAACCACACGGCCAAGGTAACGTGGACAAGCATCAGTTGCTTTGATTTCAACAGATACTGTGTCTTCAATGCTTGTTGCAACAGCGTCAACTGTTGGCTCTGTAACGTCTGCGCGGTTTAGTACGCCAACTTCACGAGCAAGGCCACGGATGCTGAAGCAGTCTGCGCGGTTTGCTGTTAGGTCTACGTCGATAGTTACGTCGTTAAGCTCAAGAAGCTCACGTACGTCCATGCCTAGCGTTGTGCCTTCTGGTAGCTCAAGGATGCCGTCAGACTCTACGTCGATACCTAGCTCAGAGAAAGAACAAAGCATGCCGTGCGATGGAACGCCACGTAGTTTTGCTTTCTTGATTTTGAAGTTACCAGGCAGTACTGCGCCAACTGTTGCTACTGCTACAGTTAGGCCAAGACGACAGTTAGATGCACCACATACGATGTCTAACAGCTCTTCTTCGCCGATATCAATTTTAGTTACTTGTAGTTTGTCTGCGTCTGGGTGCTGACCGCACTCAACCACTTTACCTACTTTAACGCCGGTGAATTCACCGGCAACAGGTTCTACATCGTCAACTTCCAAACCAGCCATAGTGATTTGGTGAGCTAGCTCTTCGCTGTTAATTGCAGGTTTAACCCACTCGCGTAGCCAAGATTCACTGAATTTCATAGTTTCGACTGCCCCGGATTACTTGAATTGTTTAAGGAAACGAAGGTCGTTCTCGAAGAACGCACGAAGGTCATTTACGCCGTAACGAAGCATCGTTAGACGCTCTACACCCATACCGAATGCAAAACCAGAGTATTTCTCAGGGTCGATGCCAACAGAGCGAAGTACGTTAGGGTGAACCATGCCACAGCCTAGAACTTCTAGCCATTTGCCATCTTTACGTTTCACGTCAACTTCAGCTGAAGGCTCTGTGAACGGGAAGAATGAAGGACGGAAACGCACTTCAACTTCTTCTTCAAAGAAGTTACAAAGGAAATCGTTAAGAATGCCTTTAAGTTGTGCGAAGTTTACGTTCTCATCAACTAACATACCTTCCACTTGGTGGAACATTGGCGTGTGAGTTTGATCGTAGTCGTTACGGTAAACACGACCCGGAGCAATGAAGCGGAATGGCGGTTTGCCGTTTTCCATCGTACGGATTTGAACACCAGAAGTGTGCGTACGTAGCATTAGATCAGGGTTGAAGAAGAAAGTATCGTGATCAGTACGAGCTGGGTGATCGTCTGCGATGTTTAGTGCATCAAAGTTGTGGAATGCATCTTCGATCTCAGGGCCAGACTCAGTGCTAAAGCCAAGCTCACCAAAGAACTGTTCGATACGCTCAACAGTGCGAGTAACTGGGTGAAGACCACCGTTCTCAATGCGACGACCTGGTAGGCTCACATCGATAGTTTCTTCAGCTAGTTTCGCTTCAAGCTCTGCACGTTGTAGTGCGTCTTTGCGAGCTGCGATCGCTTGTTGAACAGCACCTTTCGCTTTGTTGATCTCTTGACCAGCAGTGCGACGCTCTTCAGGTGGAAGTTTACCTAGGCTTTGTAGTTGAAGAGTTAGTTCACCCTTCTTACCTAAATACTGAACTCGCACTTCATCAAGTGCGACTAACGAATCTGCTGTATCAATAGCAGTCGTTGCATTAGCAATGATCTCTTCTAGATGTTGCATCATTTCCTCATCTACCAGTTGGTAGTGTCCGTATCGGATGATTAGTTTTTTTAGATAGCTACACATAGTAATCAAACACGCAACCAATGCCAAATTGAATCGCTAAAAGAACAAGTTATTGCCTAAAAACACGGCAAATTTAACAGGATATTAATGAGGAGTAGGAAGAAGTGGAACAATTACAGGTTCCACTTCTTAATTTGGAAATGACCTGAAGGCTAGATCTGAATAGAACAAACGCTGTTCTTCCCTGCGTTTTTTGCTAAATAGACGGACTCATCCGCCGCTTTAATCAATTCGTTCATGGTTTCGAATTCTTGGGTCATTTCAGCGACACCGACACTAATACTGCCAATCCAAACTTGATGACTGGTTTCAACCTCTAATTCAGACACTTTCTGTCGAGCGGTTTCCGCGATGTACATCCCACCTTTAAGGTCGGTGTTTGGGCAAATAACCAAGAACTCATCGCCACCTAACCGGCAAACAATATCATCATTACGGAACGTGTTTTTCAGTTCACGCGAGAGGGTTTGTAGCACCAAGTCGCCTGCATCATGGCCGCTGGTGTCATTAATGCGCTTGAAGTGGTCGGCATCAATCATAATACACACTAAAGGCATACCCAGTTCTTTGGAGTCTTGCCAATGCAGCGCTAACTGTTTAAAAGCACTACGACGGTTATGCAAATTAGTAAGAGAGTCGGTTAATGACAGTTCTTCAAGTCTCTTATTCGCTCGTTTTAATTCTGCCTTACGTTCCTCAACTTTATCTTCGAGTAACTGGTTGAAGCGTAACAACTGTTTGTTTCGTTCAGAGACTTGTTCAAACAGGCCGTTAAGCGCAGCCAACAGCGGGACAGTCGCAGAATCTTGCTGCTTTTCTTCCGCTTCAAAGGCTTGCAGAGGTGTCGCGCCCTCTTCTATCGCGGTCATTTGTCGCGCCATGTTTTGGTCGATGCCGAGGATGTGGTAAGCAAGCCAGTGGATCAATAAATCAAGTAACTGCCGTGCTGACGACTGATCTTCTTCCATGATGAAAGCTTGCATACTGTAGATATCTTGCATAAATACACGATGCACTTTGATATGCTCTTCAATGTGTCGCTCATACACACCGCAATCTCTCATCAAAGATTCTTCTTCTTTAAAGTGAAATTCGGCATAGCATGTGAGATCGAGTAAAGCGACGTTTATGTCGTCGATAGAGATAGTGTTCTCTGACAACAGATTTCCGTAGTGGTTGATAATACCAACAAGATATTGATGCTGTTCATCTACAACACCAATGCCTGTTTCAAAGTTTTTATCCCAATTAAATGAATTCATAAATCCCTTAAGGCCGATACCACCAGCACGATTTACATGCATATTCGGAGGTTATAGATGCTGAAAAAATATAACCATTTTACATGTAGGTTTATTCGATTGTTTGATCCACTTTATAAAAAGACGACTTTGAACATTCTAAATATGGCTCATCTTAAATTTGAGACGTCCCCCCAACAGGAACGCCCCACGAAGCTAACATTAGAAATAATATTCCAACGCCATCTCAACAAAGTCATCCTTGCGTGCGAAGAACAACAAGTCCTCTGGGGTTTCGTTCTCAAACAACCAAGCATTCAGTCGCCACTTGAGATTGTTGTTAATACGGCTCGATGCCTCTAGCTTGGCACTGTAGACATCACTGTTATCTAAGTCTTGAGTGATACCAGTAAGCACTTCGGTGCCGTCTTCATCGTTCAAGGCGAAACGGGCGCCAAGGAACACATCGTTTTGGCCGATGGTTTGGGCATTGTTGCCTCGGCTGTCATACAAGTATTCAGCGATGAAGCCGATGTCCCAATACGATTCAAGCGCCCCTACCCAAGTGTATTCAAAGCCTGTCGCCACGCCGGTATGGTTGTCGTAGCTGTCGCGATAAATGCTTTCCAGCTTCCATAACCAGTCACCGATAATGCCTTGAACATCCAATCCGAAGTGTTGCATTTGGGCGTAGTATGGCTTGAGTTGATTGCCTTCCACACGGTAATAAGGGTCGCGGTTTGTGCCGCCTAAGTAGCTTAAACCGACATCCCAATCACCGTACATTTGGCTGTAACGCAATGCCACATCAACGTGTTTTTCTTCTCGTGAAGATTCGTAAAGCGCATCGTCCGATACTGGCACGGTTGGCCTTAATCGACCGTCTTCGCCTGCGAAGGTACGCTCACGAAAATACGGCAGTAACATGGCGTCTATGGTGCCCCACTCTTTTATCGAGGTGAAGTGCACCATAGGCTGACCTAACTTGGATTCGCCATCGACCGATTCAATGGCATCGGTCTGGTTTACCACATCCACTAAATGCGCCGATTCGGTTACGCCCCAAAATACCTTTCCAACACCCGCTCGCAGTTCGTAATCATCCCAATAGGTTAAATACAAGGCTTCGCGAATATCACCATGAGTTCGTTCATCGTCTTCACTGTCTAGGCGATAAAACGGGGTGAAGGTAATGCTGCCGTTGTCCTCTTGTTGCTCCCAGTAAAACTCTGGCTGCAACACCAGTGAGCTTTGTCCTTTGTCTTGCCCTTGAAAGCCGTCGCTAAAGAACTGCCTATGTTCAAGGTTAACCTGCCCTGCGATATCAGGACTAAAGCCTGCCGCCACACAAGGCAACGACACCTGCATAAGCCCGACGGTCGCCGCCAAGGTTAAGGATAATTGGGTTCCTGTTGCCACAATCCTTTTCATATTCCTGCCTTATTTCGCACGTTTTAGTGTGTTCTTTTGGAAATCCTTGTCTTTAAGACCGGTCTGGAACACTAAATCTGTCGTGGTTAATACGGTGCTTTTGCCTGTTTGATGGTTTTGCATCGCCATGGTGTGTGCGCGCCAGTATTGGTTTAGGTACTGTTTGTAATCTTGGAACGATAGAGTTTTAAGCAGTGCGCCTTTGCGGTCGTAAAACTCGACTTTCATTGGGCGGTAGTGCTGTTGGTCTAGCCATACCTTTTGCATGGTGTAGCCTGAGTTTTTATCGGTCGGTACTTGCTCTAAAACAAAGGTGTCTACGCCTTCCAGTTTCGCGTCTTCAATGTAGTTGAAGGTGTACTTTTCAAGTTCAAACGAGCTTAAGTCCTCATACGCAAATTCACTGCCCATAAACGGGCCAGATTTGTTGCGTGAAGAGATGCGTTTTACACGCTTGAGTGCAGGAAGATACAACCACTGGTCATCGGATTTGGTGATGTGCGAATGGTTTAGGAAAGCCGTGCCTTTTACGTCGCGTGGTTCATCAAAAATGGTTAAGCCTTTGTCGCCATCGTCATCGACTTCCAAAGATTTCAATCGCATCAGACGTGTACTGCTTTCGCCCTGTTTGTTGCGAAGTAGCATTTCCATGGTTGCGACAGAATCGCCCCACCCGACATCGACCGCTTTACGTTGCTCGGCAATTTCTAAGCCTTTCGCTGGGTCTGCTAATGCTGGGAAAGCGGCGAATGTGCTCAGTGCCAACGAGCTAACAGTAAGTAATGTAGTAGCGAATGTTTGTTTAACGCTTTTCATAAATATCTCCTTGAGTCAGCCCACCGCAGCAGGCCGACGTTTCCTTATTTGGTCGAAGTAGTCAGTTCGGCTGTCGATCTAGGCTGCGACTTGGTATCTGGCTTTGATTCGTGCTGAGTTTTAGCTGAATAGTGGGTCTGTTTGTCGAAGATCATCAGTAAGCTTGGTAGCAAGATGAAATCGACCACCAGCGCAATGAAAATCACAATCGCGCTGAGTAAGCCCATGTCGGAGTTGAGTCTGAAGCTCGACATCGCCAGTACAGAGAAACCGGCCACTAGCACAACAGTGGTGATCCACAAAGCGCGACCTACGGTGTGGAAAGCGTATCGAACCGCTTCTTCTGCTGATTTCCCTTCGATTTTTGCGCGCTGGTATTTACTCAAGAAGTGCACCGCATCATCAACCACGATACCCAACGTGAGCGTGACCACGACTGACAAACCGAGGTTGATTTCACCTGAGATAAGCGCCCATAAACCAAAGCCAATGATCGCAGGCGCAATGTTGGGCACTAGGCTGATCATGCCTAAGCGAACCGAGCGCAATGCAAAGATCATCAAGCCAGAGATAAGCACTAGGGTGATAGGCAAAGTTGATAGCATGCTCGCCATGTTGGTTTCGCCAATATGAGCAAACATCAGTGACGGGCTCGAAGCCACCACTTCATATTGCGGTGCATTGGCTGCAAACCATGAGTAAATGCGCTCTTCGAGTTCGACTAGCTCAACGCTGCCAAGGTTATCGACGGTGAGTACCATTTTGATCGATGATTTATCGACGTTGATCTGGTTGTTCAAGTCCAAGCCGTACGGCAGAGACATTTCGTAAAGCAGCAGATATTGCGCGGCAAGTTCACGGTTCAGCGGTAGCTTGTAGTAGCTGTCGTCGTCGGCATGCATATTCTTGTTCAAACGCATATAAACATCAGAAAGCGTTGCCACATGGTCAGTTTCTGGTTGAACGCGTAGCCACTTAGTAAAGTCACCAATTGCTTGCAAGAACACAGGATCAGCAATCGCTTGAGACTCGTTAGTTTTCACTGCGATACTGAGGGTTGTCATGCCGCTTACGGTCTCTTCCATGAAGTCAGCCGCTTGTCTGAATTCACTTGAGGTATCGAAATACTTCACCGATTCATCGTTGACTTTGTTGAGCGGAATTAACGCGGCAGCGCCAACAATCACTAGCGTAGAAATCGGCAGCAGTGCTTTACGGTTAGTTACGACAAAATCGCCCAGCTTATCCATGAAGGTGACTTTGTCTGCCGCCTTAGGGTTGGCAGGTAGACGTTCGACTGGCAGCAGTTTTAGCAACGCTGGCAACATAGTCACAGACAAGAAGCACGCAATAAGTACACCCAGTGCCGATAAGTTACCGAAATCACGCAGCACTGGTGAGTCCGACATGTTCATCATCAGGAAACCAATCGCAGTGGTCACCGAGGTGATCAGAATCGGCATCGCATTGAGCTTGATGCTGTATTGAATGGCTTGTGCTTTCTCCATACCGCGCTGCATCGCTTGTCTCATGGTCACAATCACGTGAACACAATCAGCCACCGCCAAAGTTAAAACCAAGGTTGGCACATTCACGGTTGCGGTACTCAAGAACATCCCTGCCCAACCAGACAATCCCATGGTGGCAACAATCGAAGAGATGATCACAATGAGCGTCGCCACCACACTAAAGAACGAGCGCAGCATAAAGGTCAGGAACACCAGTACCACCAACAGCATTAAGGGAACGAGCGTTGAGCTGTCTTCTTGAGCCGAAGTCATAAATGCGTTGTTCATGGCTATGATGCCCGCTTTATGGAATTCGACATTAGGATACTGAGCTTGGTACTTGCCGATCATGGTATTGATTGCCGCAATCACCTCTTGCACTTCTGCGGTTTTGTCCACTTCTGGCAGTTGCACGGTGACGTTCACAATCGTCACATCGCCAGAGGCCGACACCAAGGCATTCTTAAGCAACGGCTCGTTAAGGGCGATCTGTTTTACTTTGGCGATGCGTTCTGGTGTGTGTTCGTACTCTTCATACAGCAAGTCTTCTACCAAAAGATCATCTTCAATGGCTTCGGTGTGCTGATAATTAGCAAGGGAATCGACACGGCTTGAATACGGGATCTGCCACGCATCAACCGTAAGATTTTGAATCAGGGTGAGAGTTTCAGGGGTGAAGACATTGCCATCTTCAGGTGCGACAACAATCGCAAGGTTGTCGGTTTTTGCAAAGGTGGTTTGGATTTCATCGAACGCCATCAACTGCTTGTTGGTGCCTTCGAAGAAGATGTTGTAGTCCCCTCTAAAGTAGAGGTTCTTAGCCCCTAATGCAGAGAGAATGATGATTGAAAACACCACCAGCAGAACGATAAACGAACGCTTGGTAGGTATTGAGTGCCAACTGTTTAGATCTGTGTTTGCGCTATCAGCATTAGGGTTATCTCGGTTTTGCTGATCGAACGTGGGCTTCTGGCTGTCATGTTTCATCACAGTCTCCATTTGTGACGATTCGTCATATTTGTGTCATAAAAAGCCAGCCGAAGCTGACAAAAGACACAATGCTTAGTCAAACACTCAAGAAAACAGCAACCACAGTCGGTCAGTCTCAAGTTTGTGACGAATCGTCAAAAATGGTTATTAATAAACCCACATGTGTGGGCTTAACGGAAGCTATCGACCTACAGACTCTAAGTAAGCGATCTCTTCACTGAACAGTTCTTGTTCTACACGACGCCAAGTTTTGCGGTAATCCCAGTCACTAGAAAGGGGCTGCCAATTTAGGCCGTCTAGAATCATGTTCGCGTTGTGTAATACTGAATACGGGTCTTGTAACCGCTTAATACAATGACTGTTTGATGCGTTCTGTGACAAGGCATTTGAACCAAATGCGATTGACCAGTTAGCAAAAACGATGGCATCTGAGCCAACGCCAGAAGAGAACTTTAGGTCACCCGCTTCTACCGCTTGGTTAACCATAGAGTCGCATTGTTCAATCACCAACTCTTCCAGTTCATTCATCTCGGCGACGCGTGCACTAGACGCTTTCTCTAGTACCCACGGGCTTTTAGCCATGATCGCACAGGTTGATAGTACCGGTTCCATGCGAGCATAGATTCGGTAAGCAACGTGCAATGCGACGATCTTTTCACGTGTGTTGCCTTCAAACTCTCCAGAGCGAGCAAACATCATTGCTTCTGTCTTGAGAGAGTGAATACATAACGCTAAAACGACGTCTTCTTTGCTGCAAAAGTGATTGTATATCGTACCTTTAGAATAAGAGCTCGCTGCCGTTAGCTTGTCCATCGTGAGGTTTCCGAACCCTTGTTCTCGAACCAGATCTTTTGCTAACAACATCAACTCTACTTCTCGGTCTGCAATAGACTGCTGCTTTTTAGACAACACGCCTTTGCAACCAAAGATACCTTGTTTATCGCCTTTACAACCAAAGCCAAACATAATTTTTTAGTCCGTATATGAGCTTAGCCGTTATCTAAGCTTCGCCAGTATTTAAAACACTCCTATCCAATATATTAACACGAATAGTAAATTCATGTAGTTAACCATTTTGTGACGCTTCGTCATTTTTGACTTATCGTCATAATAGCGCAAGTATTGATCATATCAAGGGGTTTTATAAATTAAATACACTTTGTGAATGGAAAGAGAATAAATGGGATATAGCTAAGAAAATCATCAATAGTTGACCTAAAGAGAAGACTTTAAAAAAAGACCTGTATTGTGACCAACAGAATGTGGACGCGAATTGGGCATTCTTAACCTAACAAAGAATGTAGGCACTTTAAGCTGCTATGCGTATTCATGCCCAATGATTCCTAGCTTAAACCACAAAAATGAATGACTGTAGGCTTACTTTATGGGGCAGACGTCTCCTTATGGTCAATATTTGGCTTACTAATGCCGTTTTCTGTTAAGTTGCTATAAATTCGGTAAGGGGTGACTTACAATAGTGACAACGACTTACCTTTTTTGAGAACACGATATTGAGCGCCAAATATTCTTATTTAGCTTGGCAAGTGAATACTTCTAGCCCTGCAGAAAAGCTGGTTTTATTGATGCTTGCAGACGGTGCTGACGAATTCGGCTACACCAATGTGTGCCTACAAACAGCAGGTCAACTTTGTGCTCTCTCGACGTTCGGTTTAGCCGATTGCCTTAAGTGTCTAGTCGACCAAGGTTTCCTCGATAAAGTAAAAGTAGATTATCGAGACAAGAAAGAGATACACGTGTTCAAAATGCTCATTGAGCAAGAGCAAGCTGCGGTTCAAGTTGAAACTCAACCGGTCAATAGTATTCCGGTTTACTCTACTGCAGCTGCACCTGCACCTGCACCTGCACCCAAGTTTCAGCCTGCTCCGGCACCAATGCAAAACACGCAATATGCTCCTCGCCCACAAGGCCGAGGCTCAATGAACAGCAACACCGTTTCTACTCATGATCTCAACGAAGAAGAGATCCCATCATGGGCAGAACGTGCGTTTAAATTCTCCGGCTTGGCCGGTGACCATAGTTTAGTATGGAAGAAATTTGTCCTTTGGTATAAAGCCAAAGCTAATGAATTAATGCCACTATCTCGGATTGAATCCAAGCTGCAGTACTGGCTAGTTAACGAGAAGCAAAATGAAAGACAACAACAGCAGAAGACCGCTCAATATTCAGGAAATGCAGGACAAGCTCAAGGAAATGGGTATAGACAAAAGCTTAGCCCATCTGAACGCTTCAGGCAGCAGCTCATTCAAAAAGGCAAAAAGCCAACCTTCTGAGCCTGTTGTATCTGACGTTCCTGCACGATCTGAAATAATTGAAGCAAAAAGCACTGAAGTTAATGTAGCGACACCTAACGCTACCGACGCAGGCTCGTCTCAAAAAGTGCCTGTTGTCGATCAAGATCCGGCAGAGTTAGAGCTGACTGATTGGTGTATCCATGTGTTTGGTTCTTTCTTAAGCGTGTACGAAACACAATGGGAATACCAATACGGTAGCGAGCCGAGCGGTAAGTTTATTGAATTTGCTAACTCAGTCGATTCAGACGGCCTTAACCGCGTGCTAATGCACTGTCATGAACGTATTCAACTTGGCAACAGTTGGCCGCCGCAAATGGGTGAGCTTTGGATCCTGAAAGATTCTTTGACTGAAGAAGAGTTGTTGGATAGCCGTATTCGAGTGTTGTCACGCTCTGCAGATAATAAGATTGAGCAATGGTTAATCCAGAATAAACTGTACGATTTAAAGCGCACGGCTGAAAACAAACTCGATGGCCTGTTCAAGAAGTATTACTTGGAAGCGAAACGTTTAGATGAGAAAGGCATGCTTGAAACTGAGTTACCAGAATTCCTTCTTGCCGCTAACTCTGTAAAGAACCTGAACGATTTAAAACGTGAAGAGTACGAAAGTAAACACGGTAAATCGATTAACCCAAGAATTCAGCGTATTCTGAACAGTAAAAAATAACCATCCGCTTGCTATCTGTTATAAGAAAACAGAGTAGCGATTACACGGTTAACAGATACAAAAATGCCAGCTATCAAGCTGGCATTTTTTACGAATTCTTACGAACTCTACAAATATCCGTGACCAACGGTACGTCTGTCACTGACTGCAAGTAATTACAGTAGGTGGATAGTTGCGTTTAGCGTGAATACGCCAGAGTCGTCATCTTTCATTTTGAAGTTTTGGTAGCTAGCGCCTACAGATAGTGGACCAAAGATGAAGTATTCAGCGCCTACACCGTACATGATATCAACATCGTCTTGCTTGAAGCCATCAGCTTTAAGCTCGTAAGAGTGAAGACCACCCTTCGCGTATACGTGAAGAGGACCAAAATCGATGCTTGGTTTAATCGCTAGGTAAGCAGTGCTTGCGTCTAAATTCTTAAGATCGCGGTTGCCGTAATTAACGCTGCCGAAAGAACCTAGATCCCAGTAACCCGCTTCAACACCGATTAGTGGAAGGATACCTGTACCTACGTGGATGCCCACCGCGTTTTCATCTTCACCAGCGAATGAGTTTTGACCACCCATTACACCGCCGTACAACCAAGAATCAGCCATTGCTGTTGAAGATGCACCTAGTAGTGCTAGTGCCAATAACGTTTTTTTCATATTCGACCTTTTTCGTCCTAGTGGCAGGCCTTGAGTGGTAATAAATTGCCACCAAGTCGCCCTGTATGTAATAACTATTCAATTAGTAATGCAATAAGCAAGATTTATACCCAAACCTTGCCATTGCGTCTAGCTTTATTCCTTTAGCAAGCATCAATCGCGTTTTTAACACGCTTATCTGATACTGGGTAAGGCGTACCGAGCTGCTGTGCGAAGAAGCTTACACGAAGCTCTTCTATCATCCAACGCACCTCTTTTACATTTTCTGGAACCGCGATCCCTTTTGGAATTTTATTCAGCAGTTCTTTGTAATCATTCATTACTGACTCAACTTTGATCATGTGAAGACGATCTTTGTTCGGGTCAATTGGCAGTTTTTCCATGCGGCGTTCAATCGCTCTCATATAGCGTAGAATATCCGGCAAGCGTTTCCACCCACATTCTGTGGCAAAACCCTTAAAAATCAAACCTTCTACTTGAGCTTTTATGTCAGAAAGTGCGAATGCCATAGAAAGATCCACGCGTCCTTTCAGCTTTTTACTGATGCTGAATGCCGTGGTTAGGATGGTTTCAACCTGTTGAGCAATCTCTACTACGGTATCACCCAGCTCTGCACGTACGTGTTCTTTCAGAGCTTCAAACTGCTCTGGTTCCCAAACCAAACCGCCCTTCTCTTCAATCAGCTTATCAATACCACAAGCGATACAGTCATCGATAAGATCGAGTACCTGTCCGTATGGGTTGAAGTACAAGCCAAGTTTCGATTTGTTCGGCAGGTTCGAGTGCAAGTATTTGATCGGTGATGGCACGTTCAACAAGATTAAACGACGCTGACCCGATTTCATTGCCGAGATTTGCTCTTGCTCGGTTTCGAACAGTTTGATCTCTACGCTGTCTTTGGTATCCACCAGCGCAGGGAAGGCTTTAACATCGTAGCCACCACGTTTCTGTTGGTAGACTTTTGGTAATTCACCAAAGCTCCACGTGTGCAGGTTCTGCTGCTCGATATCGTCGTCTGCCACTTTAGAAAGCGTCTCTTGAACCTTGTCTTTCAGGCTCTCTTTCAACTCATGCAGATCTTTCTGTTCTTTCAGCTTACGCTTGCGATGATCTACAGCGCGGAATGTTACCTTTAAGTGCTCTGGAATCTGGTCTAACTTCCAGTCATCACGTACCACTTCCACACCCGTCATGCGGCGTAGCTCTTTCTCAAGAGAATCCAGTAACGGTGCTTCAAGCGGTGTCACACGTGCCAAGAACGCATCTGCGTAGTTTGGCGCAGGTACAAAGTTACGGCGTAGCGTTTTTGGTAGTGACTTAATTAGGCTAATCACCAGTTCCTGACGCAGGCCTGGGATCTGCCAATCAAAACCGTTTTGGTCAATTTGGTTCAAGATAGGCAGCGGAATGTGTACCGTTACACCATCGTTGTCGTCACCTGGTTCAAATTGGTAGCTCAGTTTCAACTTAATACCGTTTTGGTGCCAGAAGTTCGGATAATCCAAATCAGTAACGTGGCTAGCATCGCCTCGGAACAGCATCGACTTTTCAAAGTTAAGCAGCTCAGGAGTTTTCTGACTGGTCTTCTTCCACCACGTATCAAAATGACGGCCTGACACTGCCTCTTCGCCAACACGTTGATCATAGAAGTCGAACAGTTCATCATCATCGATCAAGATGTCGCGACGACGCGATTTATGCTCAAGCTCTTCCACTTCTTGCAGGAGCTTGCGGTTCTGTTTGAAGAACGTATGTTTGGTTTCCCACTCACCTTCAACCAATGCACTGCGTACAAACAATTCACGGCTGACAGTGGCATCAATCGCACCGTAGTTAACTAAGCGTTTTGGAATGATTGGGATTCCGTAAAGCATCACTTTTTCGTGTGCCATTACTGCCGCTTGCTTCTTCGACCAATGTGGTTCGCTGTAACTACGTTTAATCAGGTGTTTCGCTAGCGGTTCAATCCATTCCGGTTGAATCTTCGCGATAACACGACCCCATAGTTTTGAGGTTTCCACCAGCTCAGCAGACATGATCCACTTAGGCTGCTTCTTGAATAAGCCAGACGCAGGGAAGATATGGAAGCGTGCGTTACGAGCACCTTGATATTCATTCTTCTCTTGGTCTTTCATACCGATGTGCGAAAGCAGACCTGATAGCAGTGACATGTGAATGCCATCGTAGCTGCCCGGTTCTGTATTCAACTTAGTATCCAGTTCACGCATTGCTTGGTGAATTTGGAAGTACACATCTTGCCATTCACGGATACGTAAATAGTTGAGGTAATCTTGCTTACACTGTTTGCGGAACTGGTTACTCGACAATGCTTTTTGCTGCTGCTTGATGTAATCCCATAAGTTCACAAACGTGATGAAGTCAGACTCTTTATCGCAGAAACGCTTGTGCTTGTCATCAGACGATTGTTGCTTATCTGATGGACGCTCACGCGGATCTTGAATCGACAACGCAGACGCGATCACCATCACTTCGTGTAGGCATCGGTTACGTGGCGCTTCAATTACCATACGCGCTAAACGTGGATCGATAGGCAGTTTTGCCAGCTTACGACCAATCGCGGTTAGCTTCTTCTTGTCGTCGCCGTGGTTCTTGTTTTTGTTCGCTGACGGTTCAACGGTGGCGATCGCACCAAGCTCTTCAAGCAGCCTTACACCATCTTGAATGTTGCGCTTATCGGGCGCTTCAACAAATGGGAACGCTTGAATGTCGCCTAGACCAAGCGCTGTCATCTGAAGAATTACAGACGCTAGGTTAGTACGAAGGATTTCTGGGTCAGTAAACTCTGGGCGTGATTCGAAATCTTCCTCTGAGTACAGACGAATACAGATACCTTCCGCAACACGACCACAACGACCTTTACGCTGGTTAGCACTCGCTTGAGATACTGGTTCAATCGGTAGGCGTTGTACTTTAGTTCGGTAGCTGTAGCGGCTAATACGCGCCGTACCCGGGTCGATAACATACTTGATGCCCGGAACGGTTAACGAGGTTTCTGCCACGTTGGTTGCCAGAACGATGCGTCGACCAGTATGAGACTGGAAGATACGGTTCTGCTCACCCGCCGATAGACGCGCGTAAAGCGGGACAATTTCGGTATCACGAAGGTTGCGTTTACTTAATGCATCTGCGGTATCACGAATTTCTCGCTCACCGTTCATGAAGATCAAGATATCGCCAAGGCCTTCATCACACAGCTCATCAACGGCTTCAAAGATGCCTTCGATTTGGTCGCGGTCTGAATCACTTTCATCACCACCTAATGGGCGGTAACGCGTATCAACTGGGTAAGTACGACCAGACACTTCAATGATCGGTGCATTGTTAAAGTGCTTAGAGAAACGCTCTGGATCGATAGTTGCCGACGTGATGATCACTTTCAGATCAGGACGCTTTGGCAGTAACTCTTTCAGGTAACCCATGATGAAATCGATGTTCAGGCTACGTTCGTGCGCTTCATCGATAATGATGGTGTCGTACTGATTTAAGAAACGGTCGTGTTGAATCTCCGCCAGTAGAATACCGTCGGTCATCAGTTTGATTTGGGTATTGTCAGAAATCTGGTCGTTGAATCGAACCTTATAACCAACGAACTCACCCAGCTGTGTTTCCATCTCTTCAGCAATACGGTTCGCAACCGAACGCGCCGCAAGACGACGGGGCTGAGTGTGACCAATTAAGCCAAAGCGGCCGCGGCCAAGCTCAGAACAGATTTTTGGTAGCTGAGTGGTTTTACCCGAACCCGTTTCACCCGCCACGATAACCACTTGGTTTTCAGCGATGGCTTTCGCGATGTCTTCGCGCTTTTGGCTAACCGGGAGAATTTCTGGGTATTCAATCGTTGGTTTCTGTGCCGCACGCTGAGTTGCCGTCATCATCGACTTAGCAATGTCTAACGCAATCTCATCAAAGACAGCGTGCTTAGCTTGTTCGTTCTTAATTTTGCTCGCACCAGCAATTCGCTTACTCAAACGGAAGCGATCGCGTATCATACATTCGTTGAGCGCTTTACGAAGAGAGGCTGGGCTATTCTGAGATGATTTGTTGTTTGTCGCTGATTGTTCAGCAGATTTTTTCGATGCAGCTTGGTTTGGTTTCGCTTTGCTCTGTGAAGAACTTGGCTGTGCTGCATTCTTGTTGTTATCTGCTTTTTCCGGAGACGAAGTCAAAGCGTGTCCTATTCTTGTACTTATTAAACTCGCGCGATTATATCACAAGTCTCAAACAAAAAAGCCTGACAGCAAAGGGAAAACCTTTAGCTATCAGGCTGATTAATCTCGCTAACACTCGCAGGAGCTATGAAAGCGCGGTCAAATGTAATTCGTACTTAGTCAACTCTGGTTTAAAGCTAACGTTAAAAACTGCGCTTAAAACTCATATTGGAAGTAAACCGTGTTGTAGTTACTACCGCCTTTGATACGACCATACTGAGAGGATTTTTCAAAGATTGCAGAACGGTGATGCAATGAATAACCGAACCATAAGTTGTTCAAGTCATTCTTACCAATCAAGTCGCCAACGTTGACATCGAATGAGAAGTCTAAGTAGTTCAATAGATGGCTTGCGGTGTAACCTTTACGGTCCATCTCAGAGCCTTCGATATAGGTAATCGAATCGATGTAAGACATACCTTCTGCCACACCAACACGCCACTGAGTTGGCCAATCAAAGGTGTAGTACGCCTTGATTGCGATAATGTATTCGGTGCTGCTCGATTGAACGTCTGAACTCCAGTGGTGCGCAATACCTGGGGTTAAATAGATATCCAGTGGCAAACCGAAGATCTCATCGGTTAACGGGTGTCCATAGAAGAACGAGGTCAACTGGTTGTTGTATTCGTCTTTCTCTCGATTGAACTTCATGATGTCGCCAATATTGGATGGCGTTCCCCAGCCGTGTGCGACACGTAAGTACGGCGCATTGCTCAGTTTAGGTTTTGGCGCTTTCTCTTTGTCGTTAAAGAAACCAAAGCCAAGGTACAATTCCCCCTGATAACGGTCTTCAACAATCGAAGAATCGTAAGCGTTATCGTCCAATCGAGTCACACTGGTTGAACCCAATAAGTACAAGTTAGAAACCACATGGTAACGCGTTTCAACACCAACATTTAAGTCAACACCAGCACCAATGGTTTCATTAGATGCGGAGTAATACTCACTGTTGAAATCAGCACTTTTATAACGCAGCGTCGCGCTCGGGTAAAACTCCCAATCTCCAGTTTCATACTTGGCTTTAGCTCGTAAGTTACCGTGGAAGTTGTATTCACTGTCGCTCATTAACTCCGTCTCGACAGACCAAGAATCATCAAGTTGGTAGGTCAGTTGAGCACCAAAGTCCGCCGTATCGCCTTCAATCGCGTTCTGCTCAGATGCAGGAATATCAATAAAGCGCATGCGAGAGATAGCATTGAAAGACCACTTCTCATCGTCAGTTTGATAGAGGTATGCCCCCATCTCAGTACCGTCAATAAACACATAATCGTTCTTGAAAAACAGCATCGGTACGAATGAGCTAACCGATTGGTCGCCACCAGACGTGTCATAAGGGATGCTTGCTGTACGGAACATTGCAGCGATGCCCCACTCTTGCTCTTCAGCGGCCCACGCATTAGCACTTACGAAAATGCCACTTAGGAAAGCGCTACCTAGTAAAACCAATCCAGATGAAGGAAGAGTCGGTAAATATTTGAGCTTCATTCTTGTGTAATTACTCTTTGAAAAAATATTGTGTTACTGATTAGACATTTATTAACCATGACGGCTAACTATTTTTAGGTTTGCTCGGCATTGACCGTTACAATGTAGAATATTCTCGGTTAAATGAAAGTATTGTGAAAGTCTCCGAATTACAAAACATTATAGATCACTTACCCAAAGATTCCGATCCAGATATTGTTATGGGTGAGGCGTGGTTGCCTGAGCGTTTGGTGGATACCAACCTAGACGGTGACATGCTATTTCTTGAATTCGATAATGCCCCTGAAGACAATCAAGGGGATGAAGAAGGCCGTGGCTTTGTTGAGCACGAGATTGCTATGATTCGAGAAAAGCTCGAACTGTTATTAGACGAGCCTTCCGATACCAAGACCAAAGCCGATGCCCTATTGGCAATATTTCTAATGGGCCATGAACTTTCTAGCTCAGAAGTTATCGAAGTTCTTGAATCAACAGAATCTGAAACGACAGAGCCTGAGATTGCAGAGCATAATCAACAGAATCTGACTCAGTAGAATTTGAAGCATCAACGCTTGGAACCACAAAGCCAGACACGAACAAGCTCGAAACAAAAGAACACCACGACGACTAGCCACCAACGATTTTAGGTACCGTATTGAAACCCTCTACGACATCATCTCTTCCCCTGTTACTCGCCGGACCCATTTTAAGAAAAACCACCGCGACTGAAGTGGTACTTTGGTTAGCCACCAGCTCGCCTCTTACAGGCAGAGCCGAGCTTCATACTCAAGAAATAGACGATTCTGAAGCAGCACAAGACCAGCCGTTTTATACCTCATCGCTTGAAGAACATGATTCGATTCAAATCGGTACACATGCGTGGATAACGCTAATTCGCTTACAAGGTGAGTTTCCGACTAATACGCTGCTTGAATATGACATTCACACAGAGTCAGGTTCACTAAAAGAGCTCGCCCCTCACCTTGTTTACAACGGTAAATCTCGCGTTGAGTTTAAGATATCGACCTCAGCTGATTACATTCTTCATGGCTCTTGCCGCAACCCGCATCATCCAAGCAAAGACAGCCTAGTTGCAGCCGATAACAAGATGGCCGATCAAACCGTCGCTGAAAGACCCGACATGCTGATGATGAGCGGCGATCAGATCTACGCCGACCATGTGGCAGGCCCAACACTTGATGCTATTCAACAAGTGATTCACCTGCTTGGCCTTGTAGGCGAAAGCTTACCGACTGACTCGCAAATTAAACAAATCAACAACAGTGACGCTCTGTATAACAGTGAATACCACTTATACCAGCGTCATCACTATTTGCCGCACCACACAGCTTCAGAATCGATGATCGATAAGTTATTCCCGAACCGTGGCGTGCCGATTTTTAGCTCTACCGATTGTGAAAACCACTTGGTCACGCTGTCTGAGTTTATCGCGATGTACTTATTGGTTTGGTCTCCGACACTGTGGCAATGCGTCAATCGAGAGCGTTTAATTGAGAATAACTTCACTCAAGGTGGACGCCAATTAACACCGACTGAGCAGCAACAATGGCGTGATGAAAGCGTCATCATGGATGATTTCATTGCTGGCTTACCGCAAGTGCAACGTCTGTTCGCGCATATTCCAACGTACATGATCTTCGATGATCACGATGTGACGGATGATTGGAACCTTACCGTGGGTTGGGAGCATGCCGTCGACCAAAACCAGTTCGCGACCCAAGTCATTGGTAACGGCCTTGCGGCTTACTGGATGTGTCAAGGTTGGGGTAACAAACCGGAGAGCTTCGATGAAACGTTTATCGAGCAAGCAAAACAGCTTTTTGTCGCTCAACCGCTCATTACTAAACAACCGCGCATTAGTAAACAAACTCATAATGAAGCCGGCAATGCAGCGACTACTCACTCTATTGGCAACATCGAGCCAGACAAGCATCAAGCCTTTATTGAGATGCTGAGTCGCTTTGAAGAGTGGCATTACACAATAGATACCTCACCCAAAGTCATTGTGTTGGATACTCGTACGCGTCGTTGGCGTTCAGAGTCACGCATGAACAAGCCTTCAGGTTTAATGGACTGGGAAGCCTTGATTGAGTTTCAACATCAGTTAATGAATCAAGATAAAGTGGTGATCGTTTCTGCTGCACCGATGTTTGGCGTGAAGTTTATTGAAACACTGCAAAAGATGGCGACCACAATCGGCAAGCCATTAGTGATTGACGCTGAAAACTGGATGGCACATCCGGGCAGTGCTAATACGCTGATCAGCATCTTTACCCATACCAAAACACCGACCAACTTCGTGGTACTTTCTGGCGATGTTCACTACTCCTTCGCTTATGACATCAAGCTTAGGTATCGTCGCAACAGCCCGAACATCTATCAAATCACCTGCAGTGGTATTAAAAATCAGTTCCCTGCTCCGCTGCTTAAATTCTGCGATGTATGGGACCGCCTGTTATACAGCCCTCGCTCAGTTTTGAACTACTTCACTAAGCGTAAACGCTTGAAGATCGAAAAGCGAAGCCCTGACAATCAGACCTTCTATCGCCTTTCAAACCGCAGTGCGATTGGAGAATTGAGGCTAGACACTGATGGGAAACCGCAATCGATCACGACACTCAGTGGCGACGGTAAAATTACCCGTTTCCCAGAGCCCGATTGATAAAATGCTCCTTATCGCTCGCGTATCCGTAATGTCAGTTTTTAGTAAAGACGCTTGCGATCACACTCTGTAGACCCAATAGTTATGCTTATGCTTATGCTTATGCTTATGGTTATAGTTGATAGCTATCAGCGTTACGGAACTCGATACAAATTTTAACTGGAGCTCGTTATGTTCAATTCTCTCACATCAATGTTTAAACAATTGATTGAAGGCCAGGACCTAAGCAAAAACCAAGGCACATCACCTAATATCGCCATCGCGAGTTTGTTGTGTGAAGTCGCGGGTGCCGACCATCAGATCAATGAATCAGAAAGAGTCGCTAAGCTACAGCTTCTGCAGCGTTTGCTGGATTTAGATGAAGAACAAGCAAAGGTACTGCTCGCGCAAGCAGAGCCGAAAGTAGAGCAATCAGTATCGCTGTATGACTTTACATCGCAACTCAGAGACCTATCTCAGCCAGTGCGAATCGACTTAATCAAAGCGATGTGGGAAGTAGCGCATGCCGACGGGGAAATTGACCCTATCGAAGATTCTGTGATCCGTAAAACAGCAGAACTGCTCTACGTCGACCACTGTGACTTCATCAAGAGTAAGTTAAGTGTTTTAGGCGAAAATTAGTGCCTGAAATAATGAATTGGAAACTGAAATAAATAAAAGCGACGGGTTAAGAAACCGGTCGCTTTTTTGAATCGGTAAACTGAAAGCTGACTAAACAGGGCTGAGAGGAGCTAAAAATTTAGCTACAACATAGTTAATGTGAGTTTCGCAAGATTATAAGCATCGACATAACCCGAGTGCTGACGACCTTCCCACTCAATATTTTTGGCTTCTTGAGCAGCGCGGTGACCAATGCGTTTGTCTTTCAAGCGATTCTGAACACGGTAAAGCGTTGCGATGTTTAAGAACTCGCTAAACGGAGGTTCAATGCCTTTCTCAATACACTCTTTGTGTAAGATAAGATCGTCGCGTCCCCACGCTGCATAGATTTTCTTTGGGCCACCGAAGTTCTTAATCATCGACTTGATAACAGACTCTAATGGGCGACCCTGCTTTTCGATTTTACGAGGGGTAATGCCCGTTAACTCGGCGCAAAATAGAGAGACTTCGTCTTTTTCGGGCTTAACGTAATATTGCGCGCGCTTCACGATGGTTCCAGATACAAGATCGATCTCAGCAAGACCAATTTCAATGATCTCCCCTGTTGTTCCCACACCGTCTTCGCTCCAACAGCACATTTCCAAATCGAAACACACCACTCGATTGTGATTCATACGTCGCCTAATTCTCTCGTCAAAAATTTCGTGAAATTGTACATGAGCCTAATAAAGAACTCGACCCCAGTTGTATCAAGTGCTCATTTAGCCTGCAATTGTCACTCGATTTCGGCCATTTGACTTACTTAGGTACAACATGCTGTCAGTTTTTTGAAGGAGCGCTTCAATGTCTTCATTAGTGCGGATGGTTGCCCCGATGCTTAGAGTGCAACTCAATAGCTGGCCAGAATGCTCGCAATGAGACTCACTCACCGTATCTAAAATACATTCTAAATAGCGAGACAATGAGTCATGTTCAGTGATGCTCGAAATGATACCGAACTCATCCCCTCCCATCCGGAATAGGTTGTCTCCAGACTTCAAGCTCACTGAGATAACCTTAATCACATGGATAAGTAACGCATCACCGGCTGGGTGCCCAAACTTATCATTGATCTCTTTAAACTTATCAACATCAAACACTATTAAGCTAAACGGCTTATCGCTTTGTATCGATTGACCAAGCATCTTATTAAAAGCTCGGC
This sequence comes from Vibrio sp. 10N.222.55.B11, assembly GCF_041473705.1. Lineage (NCBI taxonomy): Bacteria > Pseudomonadati > Pseudomonadota > Gammaproteobacteria > Vibrionales > Vibrionaceae > Vibrio > Vibrio sp. 10N.222.55.B11. Next base: position 23,288 of record NZ_JBFRST010000039.1, on the reverse strand, counting down.
GATTATAAATTTCCGTTAAACTGTCATGATTGGCAAGAAAACGAAGTTCTTCTGTTCTTTCATCAATCATTCGATATAAGCGCTCTTTCTCTCGAATTTGCAGGTTCACAATATAAGCAAGCAGTAATGAGATAGTGGTACCAACTATGCCGATTCCCGCCAACACTAAGTAACCATTAAATGAAATACATGCATCTATCTTGAAGTCGATAATCCATTCACGGTTAGTTAATGTAATCGTCTTTGTAATGTGCTGCCCAGTTACCGCTTCATAACCATTGGTTTCGAACATTATCGGGGCATCTTCAGCTTCAAATCCGCTATCGGTAACACGCACATAAACGTCCATATCGCCGACAGTAGATGCCAGAAGTTTCTCAAAATAATATGTGGTACGAACAACACCAATCACAACCCCTAACAAATTGTCCGTTTGACCATCAAACACAGGGTGGTAGACCAACATTCCGCTCTTAGGTGTGTTGCTGTCTAAACCGTCTTGCAACAGACGAACTTTGTCTGAAATATTCGCTTCACGTGTTTTTTTAATGTTATCAATGACCAGATTAAACCGCTCACGAGAAGAGTAAAAACCCAAAACACCGTTGTTCACTGGATCATTCGGATAAATATCTGTCGCGATAAATACGGGCTCGCCATCCAAGACATAACCATAAGTTTTTGGCCCATGTTTAGGGATAGTAAACATTCTATAGGATGGGTATTGAGCTTTCATTTTGGCGGTGTGCGCGGCGATATCTTCTACCGCTACTTTTTGCATCCACTGCAATCCGATCAGGCTTTTCGAACCGTTAATCGTTTGCTGAGCAAAACGATCAAATCGATCCCGACTATCGACATCATTAGAATAGAAAAAATTTGCACCGGAACCGATATAAGCGACATCGTTATCAATAAACGCTTTTAAACTGAGCGTTTGATGCTGAGCAAAGCTATCCAGATTCTCATTCAAAGACCTATTTTGATTCGCCGCAACCAAAACAAAACACAACACCGTCATCAAAAATGTGGCAAAAAAGACAACTAACGGCAAAGTTCGTTTCTTCAACCCTGTTATAGGGTCGGTAGTGTGGGGCATACAGCTTCCCATATGATGTTATTTTGAGTCGAAAGTATACACTGCCGGAATGCTAGGCTCTATTTATCTTTGACTCTCACAATGGGATAAAACTAACACTATTTACAACCCATGGACATTTACGGCTAATAAACCAACAAATCTCGATTAACTTTTAAGCTAACTCACCAAAAAGCCAGTTTATTGAAAACATTAAATAAAGCCCTTAAGCCTTGAATATGCTAGTATCCACCCATATTTATAGCTTGAAAGTGACCATTTCGGCCTTATGCCACTGAGTTTCTTTCCAACCTGTATATTCCTTTAAACCGACGAATATACCGTTAAATCAATTTTAAAGAGAAATCACTATGATCGTTGATTTGAACCTAATCCCACAAACGTTTGATATGCTTCACGCAGGCCTAACTGCATCAAGCGTTTTACTACTGTTAATTGCCGTTTCTCGTAAAACCAAAGTGGTTGAGAAAGTCGTAGAAAAACCAGTAGAAAAGGTCGTTGAAGTTGAAAAGCCAGTTGAGAAAATTGTCGAAGTAGAGAAAGTAGTAGAAGTTGAACGTGTGATCGAAAAAGTAGTAGAAGTTGAATCTAAGCTTGCTACAGCACCAACAGACTCTGCAATGCAGCTACTGTCTATCATGCAGCAAGAAGCGCGCCTTATCGACTTCTTAAAAGAAGACCTAACGTCATTCTCTGATGAAGAAGTTGGCGCAGCAGCTCGTGTTATTCACACTGGCGGTCAAAAAGTATTGGCTGATTACGTAACGCTGTCTCACATCCGCACTGAAGATGAAGAAACACGTATCACTATTGCTGAAGGTTTCAACCCTCAAGAAATTCGCCTAACTGGCAACGTAACGGGTAATGCGCCATTCAACGGCACACTGGTTCACAAAGGTTGGAAAGCAACTGACATGAACCTGCCTAAGCTTGCTGAAAACTACGATGCATCTGTAATTGCACCGGCAGAGGTGGAGCTATAATGGAACACCAAAGTCATTCAGCTCAAGAGCCATCTTCTCAAGAGCAAAACCAGGCACCCAAGTTCAGTGTTGGTATCGATTTAGGTACTACACATTGCGTTTTGTCTTACATCGACACAAGCAATGAAGACGCTCGCGTTGAGGTGATGCAAATCCCTCAACTGACGGCGCCAGGTACAGTAGAAACTCGCAGCCAACTTGGCTCGTTCCTATACCAACCGCACGAACATGAAATGAATGCGGGATCTCGCGTTCTTCCTTGGTCTTCTGAGCCTAAAGCACTGGTTGGTGCTATTGCACGTAACCTTGGTTCGAAAACCCCTATCCGTTTGGTAGCAAGTGCAAAATCTTGGCTATGCCACGGTGGTGTTAACCGTCGCGATGCTTTCCTTCCTGCAGGCAGCCCTGAAGAAGTTGAAAAAGTATCTCCGCTTAAGACAACTGAATTGTACCTTGAGCATCTTAAAGACGCATGGAACCACGCAAACCCAGAACACAAACTAGCAGACCAAGATGTAACGATCACGGTTCCAGCTTCGTTTGATCCTGCGGCTCGTGACCTAACAGCAGAAGCTGCACGTAATGTTGGTTTCACTCACCTAACGCTTCTTGAAGAGCCACAAGCGGCTCTGTACAGCTGGATTGATAACAGCAACGACACATGGCGTGATGAAGTAAACGTTGGTGACATCGTTCTTGTTGTCGATATCGGTGGTGGTACAACCGACCTTTCGTTAGTTGAAGTAACACAAGATGACGGCAACCTAAGCCTGAACCGTATCGCAGTAGGTGAACATATCCTACTTGGCGGCGACAACATGGACTTAGCACTGGCTTACCGTCTGAAAATGAAACTGGCGCAAGAAGGCAAAGAACTGGCTCCTTGGCAGGTTCAAGCAATGACTCACGCATGTCGTGATGCGAAAGAAGCACTGCTTAACGATGCTGAACTGCAATCTGTGCCTATCGTTGTTCCAAGCCGTGGTTCTAAACTGCTTGGCGCAACACTGAAAACAGAACTGACTCAGCAAGAAGTTCAACAAACATTAGTGGACGGCTTCTTCCCTAAAGTTGCTGTAACTGAGCACCCTGTACAAAAGACGCGTGGCGCACTGACTCAAATGGGCCTGCCTTACGCTCAAGACGCAGGTATTACTCGTCACATTGCCGCATTCCTTTCTAAGCAAGCGAACGCGCTTTCTGGAAATAGCGAAACGGCTCAGCAAGATTTCAACCCGTTTGCAAACATGCCCGGTATGCCCGGTACGCAAGGGTCAGAAGCGCCAGCGGCAGACTTCATCAAGCCAACAGCAATCCTGTTCAATGGTGGTGTTCTAAAATCGAACCTACTTGCTGATCGTCTTTCAGATACGATCAACGAATGGTTGATCAATGCTGACGAAGAGTTCGCAAAACAGCTTTCAGGTTTAGATTTAGACCTAGCGGTTGCAAGTGGCGCTTCATACTACGGCGCAGTTCGTCGTGGCCAAGGCGTTCGTATCCGCGGTGGTATCGCTTCTTCTTACTACGTAGGAATTGAAAGCGCGATGCCAGCTATCCCAGGTATGGCTCCTCCGATGGAAGCTTTGTGTGTTGCACCATTTGGTATGGAAGAAGGTTCAAGCGTACAAGTACCTAGCCAAGAATTTGGTCTAGTGATTGGTCAGCCAGTACACTTCCAGTTCTTCGGTTCAACCATTCGTCGTGAAGATGAAGCGGGTACGCACCTTGATCACTGGGCGCCTGAAGAGCTTGATGAGCTTCCTGAAATCCAAGTGACATTGCCGGTTTCTGAAGGCCGTCGCGAAGGTGAAGTGGTTCCAGTGACTTTGGCTTCTCGCGTTACTGAGCTAGGCACCTTACACCTAGAAGCGATTGCTACTGACAACGGTCAGAAGTGGCACGTTGAGTTCGATGTTCGTGAAGACTCGAATAACGACTCAAACGAACAAGCATAATGAATCAACGGCACCTTAGCGGGTGCCGTTACTTTATCAATGCATTTCTCAATCTAGTCCTGCCTGTTTCTCAGGAATGACGTTTACGAATAACAACAATAAGACCAAAGCTATCAAAAAACTGGTCATCACTCTGGAAGAATAAGGTTTTGTATGGCAACTCCTCGTTTTTTAGTCGGCATTGACTTAGGTACAACCAATACGGTTGTCGCTTACTGTGAAATCAACGACGACCTACAACATGCTCCCGTTTCTCTTTTCGATATTGACCAACTCATCGGCCCCGGTGAAGTGGTTCGCAAGCCCCTACTTCCATCCTTTCGTTACCACCCAGCACAAGGTCAAATCTCCCCTTCTGACCTGACGATGCCGTGGGAACCAAGCCCCGTTGAAGGCGATATTAAGAACGTTATCGTCGGTGAATGGGCTCGTGAATTAGGCGCTAAGGTTGAAGGCCGCCAAGTATCGAGTGCTAAGAGTTGGCTATCACACCAAGCGGTTGATCGTAACTCCGACATTCTGCCTTGGGCTGGCGCAGCTGATGTCGATAAAGTCTCGCCAGTTGTGGCGAGTGCAAGCTACCTCAACCACATTCGCCAAGCATGGAACTACCGTAACCCGAGCAACAAGCTGGAAGACCAAGATGTTGTGGTTACCGTTCCTGCTTCCTTCGATGAGACAGCACGTAAGCTAACACTCGAAGCCGCAGAACTGGCGGGCTTAGGTAAGATTCTATTACTCGAAGAGCCGCAAGCCGTTTGTTATGACTGGTATGCCCGTCACCAACAAACCGCAGCAGATGAACTTCAACAAATCCCACTGATTCTAGTGTGTGATGTTGGAGGTGGTACCACCGATTTAAGCTTAATTGAAGCCAAATTCGATGCGAACAGCGACGGTAATAACGAGCTCGCACTCGACCGTATTGGTGTTGGTGAACACTTGATGCTCGGTGGTGACAACCTCGATTTAGCGCTTGCTCACCTCGCTGAGCAACGCTTCAATCAAAACAAAAAGCTCAATGCCTCTAGCCTAACCAAACTGATTCAACAGACTCGCGCCGCAAAAGAGAGCCTGCTTTCTGCCAATGCGCCCGATGATGTAAAGATCACCATGCTGGGCAGCGGTTCAAAACTGCTTGGCGGTACTAAGAGTATTGGTTTAACTAAACAAGAAGTCCATCAAATCGCATTGGAAGGTTTCTTCCCGCTTTCTGAGTTTACTGAAACACCCGACAAACGCCGCAGTGCTGTGGTTGAGTTTGGTCTGCCTTACGTGGCTGACCCTGCGGTGAGTAAGCACGTTGCCGAATTCCTAGCGACACATCAGCAAGTATCTAAAGCCGCATTGGAAAAGTCAGACTCTGTTGAGTTTGATGATACCAAACCTGCAATTCCAGTTGGCGTGCTGCTCAATGGTGGTGTGTTTAACAGTGAACTGGTAACAGAGCGAATTACTCAGCTACTTGGCAACTGGAACGGTTCTCCTATCACAGTGCTTGATAACCCTCATCCAGATTGGTCTGTTGCCCTTGGCGCGGTTGCCTTTGGTAAAGCACGCCGCGGTGCACAGCTGAAAATCGGTGGCGGTGCTGCCCGTTCTTACTTCTTGCATCTGCAAGAGAAAAACAAGATGGGTAAAGCGCTTTGTCTGCTTGCCAAAGGAACCGAAGAAGGCCAAGAGATACGCTTGAACAGCCGTCGTTTCTCGCTGACTTTAGGTGAGCCAGTACGATTTAATCTTCTGACTTCAACACACGATCAAATTGCTCATGACACCGCCATTCAAAACGGTGTGATGGTCAATGTGGATGCCGACTTGTTCTCCCCTCTTCCACCGTATATTTCTACACTGGAAGGTTCAGGTACTGCAGAGCTCCAAGCCAACCAAAAAGAGCGTGTTGAAGTACTGCTCGCTTGTCAGTTAACCGAAGTCGGCACATTGAAAATGGAGTGTGTGAGTATAGAAGATGACTCTAAGCGTTGGTTGCTCGAGTTTGAAGTAAGAAACAAGCAAGGCGATGAATCTGATACCTCCGCGCTTCACCCAAGATTGGAAGAGTGTAAGGAGTTGATTTCTCGTCTGTACAGCGGCAACAAGAAGAGTGCTGAATCGAAAGAGATCAAAACACTATCGAAAGATCTTGAGAAGCGACTAGGTAAACGCGATGAATGGGACTTCACGACCCTTCGTCATCTATTTGATACCTTCTCATTAGGTCGTAAACGTCGTCGTCGCTCAGAAGCACACGAGAAGAACTGGCTACGTTTGGCGGGATACTCGCTACGTCCTGGCTTTGGCGATCCGACTGACTCATGGCGTATCGAACAGATTTGGGGCCTTTACCAACAGAACATTCAGTTCAAGAACCACCAAGGCTGGACAGACTGGTGGGTATTCTGGCGTCGTGTCGCTGGTGGGCTAAACCAAGAGCAGCAAGAGAGTATCTTGGCTGACATCGCTAAATACCTTCACCCAGGTGCAATGAAGAACCCTAAGACAGCCAAAGATGCGCAAGATAATGGTTATGAAGCCATGGTCCGTTTAGCGGCGTCACTTGAGCAACTTGAGGTTGAAGACAAAGTGCTGCTGGCAAGTTGGTTCTTAAGCAAAGCGATCAACCATAACCAATTTGAACAGGCTCACTGGTGGGCGCTAGGACGATTAGCATCAAGAACGCCTTTGTATGGCAGCCAACACAGCGTAATTCCTAGAGAGCAAGCTGAACAGTGGTTACCAAAACTGCTTGAACAGAACTGGCAGAAAGAGCAGATGATCGCCTTCGCAGCGGTGATGATTTGTCGAAAAACCGGTGACCGTCAGTTTGATATCTCTGACGACTATCGCAATCAAGTGATTGAGAAGCTTAAGCAAAGCAAGGTACCTGACTCATGGTTAACACTAGTGAGTGAAGTGACTGAGCTTTCTGAGAGTGAATCTAAGCGTGTGTTTGGTGATGCGTTACCAAGCGGATTAAGCCTAATCAATAACTAGGTTTGAAAACGATTAGCTTTCGTTGCTAATGGTAAAGAAGCTAGCAAGAAAAGAAAAAGCCACTTTCGATTCGTTGAAAGTGGCTTTTTTATTGGTGGCTTAAGGCTGGTATGTGTAATCGACTTATAGCTTTTTGGTTAAGAGCCTTAACCGTGTTGCAGTTCATCATTGTTAATGTTTGGTTCCAGTTGGGTTGATAGGAAAATCCGTATTTTCATAAATGTCAGATAGTTTTTTCGGTTTCTTCTCTTTTGCTCCTTTGTTCGATTGATTATGAGTTTCGCTTAAAAGCCATTCCTCATGCATTTTTGCTGAATCCAAAAACTCTGGATCCTCCATTGCTTCCTTGCGAAGTTTATTTACACGTTCGAGAGTATCCCAAATCATAATACTTCACCTCCACTAAGGCAGTAATATAAAGATAGCTCAACCCCATGAAACTTCAACTAACCCAATGAGATAGCGATCTCAATTTCGTAATTCACTCGCTTTAAATGAGTGGATATGGTCACCTTTAGTTGGGCTCAAATAGTGGGTCTTTCCCCATGATCTTCGAAGATCATTAGGCACAAAAAAAGCGAGCTCGATGCTCGCTTTTTGTTTTTCTATCTGTTGATCGAAACACCAACACTCACTCGATTAAATCACACCGAGATTAAGCACGGTTACCGATTTTCACCTTGCCATTGGTAGCAAACCAAAGGGCTTCTGAACGACGACGACCGATTAAAATCGGGCCATCATCGTAGAACAAAAAGTTCTTCCAATGCTTCTTGAAAATCGCCCATTTGGTTTCAAGAACATTGTACTTTTCATAACAAAAATAAACAGTTACGTCATCTTGCCAATCAATAAAGTTAAGAATCTCTTCTGGCATTTCAGGCTCATCCGCTTCCCAATGCGCCATCCAGCTGATCTCTTCATTCCAGTTCGATGCTTTGCTTGGCCAGTCTTGCGAGCTCAGTCGTTCTGCGTCTGGGCTTTGAGGGCTCACGTTCTCTTTCCAGAACTGAGATGCTCTCGCCTGTGTCATTGGCTTAATCTTTTCCAAGTCCTCTGCCGGCAGCGGCATTGACTGGTGTGTGAAAATCCATTTTCTTTGGTATTCGTCCAAAGTTGTGTATGACATCAAAATTCCTCAAATATCTTCTCAGGCTGATGGATTTACCATGCCTATCTGTTCTTTTTGATGCAGTGACGGTTTCATTTTATCTATGTCGTCACTGCCTCTAAATCTGTATTTACGCTTAATTGGTACTTACGCCTAATGACTATTGATCTCTATACAGCGCGTCTATCTTCCCAGTTTGGGTTAACTAATGCCGTCAGTATATGGTCTTCCCATTTACCGTTAATCTGTAGGTAGTCTTTAGCAAAACCTTCTCGGACAAAACCAAGATGTTCTAATACACCAGCACTGCGTTCGTTGTGAGGCATGTAGCCCGCCATTAAGCGGTGCATGTTCTGCACATCAAACATGTAGTCTTTGGCCATGCTCAAACCTCTGCGCATGTAACCGTGGCCCTGTGCACTTTGCGCCAATGAGTAACCGACATTACAAGCGTAGAACGGGAAACGCGACAAATTACTGAACGATATGGTGCCTAACATTTCATTAGAGTCAGCGTTAATCAATAAACAGTAATAGCCTAGCCCCATTTTATGAAGCTCGTTTAACTTGATCAGTCGCTGCACCCAACTCGCTCTATCAAAGAACGCGTCTTCGCGAATCGGTTCCCAAGGTTTCAGGTACTCTCTGTTAACCTGAAAGTACTCGCTGATCATGCCAGCGTCATCGATTTCAGCCGTGCGTAAAATCAGATTACCATCATGCTTATAAATGCGCTCTGGTGTACTCAAATCTTCCATAATCTTGTTCTTATTCGATCAGTTCTTTCTGATACCGTAATCACGAAGCTTATTCGCAATTGAGGTATGAGATACATTCAAACGTTTTGCTAGCTTACGGCTGGATGGGAAAGACTGATAAAGCTTCTCTAGAATCTGAGATTCATAGTCTTTCATGATCTCATCGAGCGAGCCGTCTAAGCTCAGGTTCGCCATTCCTGCCGTCAATGTTTCAAGCTGTGGCAAGTGGAATTGCTCAACCGTTAGCGTGTCTGAATCCAACTCTGTTAGTGCGCGTAGAACCATGTTGTCTAACTGACGAATGTTGCCCGGCCATTGGTAATTACCAAGCTGGTCGACTAACTCTTGAGTCAGTTTTGGTTTTAACATACCTAACTGCTGCGCGTACTTTGCAACGAACAGTTCCAACAGTGGCGCTACGTCGTTTGAGCGTTCACGCAATGCTGGAATAGACAGAGTCAGTACATTCAAGCGGTAGAACAAATCTTCACGGAACGAACCCGAGTCGGCTAATTCAGAAAGACGGTGGCGCGTTGATGCAATAATACGAACATCCGCGTGCATCTCTTCTTCTTCACCAACACGACGGAATGAACCATCTTGTAGGAAACGCAGCAGCTTGATTTGAAGATGCGGGCTCATCTCGCCAATTTCATCTAAAAATACCGTACCGCCATTCGCTTGTTCGAAAATACCTTTATGACCTTGCTCATGGTTGAATGAACCCGGCGCATGACCAAACAATTCCGTTTCCGCTACGTCATCAGGCATCGATGCACAGCTTAGAATCAAGAATGGGAAAGACGATCGATTTGAACGGTTATGACACGCTTTCGCCAACATCTCTTTGCCTGTACCTGTGTCGCCTTCAATTAATAGAGGCTGATCCAGCATAGCCAATTTCTTAGCTTGGCTGATCAAGGCTTTATGGCGATTAGAGACACCAACAAAATGTTCGAAACCTAGGTTGTTCTGTTCTGGGATTGAATCTGGCGAGTTCATCTCTTGATTACAAGAACGAATCGTCATTACTGCGCTTGCCAGTACCGCTTCGTTGACATCACCACCAAGGTAAATCGGCAGGATCTCAATCGAGAAATCTAAACCATCCAACACGACAACTTCACGATGGCGCGTTACATCGCCTTCGATCCAACGAGCAAAGTTAAAACTAGGAACAAACGTCGCTAGCGGTTCACCGATGACTGCGTCTTCTTGCTTATTAAAAAGGTTCAATGCAGCGTGGTTAGCCATATCGACTGAGCCTTTAAGGTCAATCGCAATAACAGGATCAGGTAGGTTTGCCAGCAGAGCAATCAGCTCTGTGTTATGCCTTTCGCTTGGCATAAATTGGATTTTACGTACATCCTTCACACCTGAAATTCGGCGAATTTCAGCCATAAGTTCACTAAAAGCATCAAAATCGATATCAGGGCAGTTTAGGTAAATAATACCTTTAACATCAATTTCGATTCCTCTTAAATCAATGCTTTTTGAGGCCAAGATATCGAGCAACTCACGTGTTAAGCCGAGTCTGTCTTCACACAATACTTCAAGACGCACAAATAGTCCTATTATAGGTGTCAGGATAAGTTGACAGTAGTGTGGATTAAGCTCTGAGTTCAGTCAAGAAGAAGAGTAAACATATGTTTACTCTTCTTCTCAAACTATTGAGCTTTAAATGCTTTATTTGAGAGTGATACGCTTTATTTCTGAAAGGACGGCTTTGCGGAGGTCTGCCAGTTTTACTTTTCTCTCGTTATGCCAAGGCATAGGTCGAAGCAATGTCATGGCTTTTAGACCCAGTCTTGCAGTAAGAATACCAACACCTAGCCCCTGCCCTGCTCGAGCTGAGACTTTGCCTGCAAGATCCATCGAGACGAGATCCATACTTGCATCAATTGCGAGTTCACTGGCTCCCGCTGCTGCCATGTTGATTAACACCAATTTAAATAGCTTAATCCTAGACCAGTAGCCAAGCTCAATGCCATACACATCAGCAAGCTTGTCGATCATGGTGAAATTTCGCCAAGCCACCAGCAACATATCAGCCGCCGCCAATGGACTCACTGCAACCAAAGCCGCCGATTCGGTCGAAAACTTAGTGACGATTTGAGTCGCTACTTTGTCTTGTTGACTCACGACTAACGCATCGTACATATCCAACACTTCTGCATCACTGTGTGCTGGGTTAATGCTGTTTCGCCACTTATCGTACGAAGGAGACTCAGCGATAATGCCACCTTGCTTGGCGATGTTTTCACAGAACGCTTTGCCCTTGCCGACACTTTGACTTTGGAGTAGCTCTTCACTCTGCTCTTGCACACTAAAGTGATCTTTAAGTGAACGCAGTTTCCACAGCTCTTTGCCTATTGCGCCTAAACCCAATGAAGCAATGGCAGCAATGAAGCCTGCCCAACCTAACGCCAGCCAGTCAGCCGATTGAATCGCGGTAATGACCGAATCAATTGCCTGCCATCCAACTAGGCCAGAGAAAGCGACCAATAAACCCGTTCCAAACCACTTCTTCTTTTTGCTCGGTCGAATCACTTGTTCCAATTGCTGCTCAGCTTCACCATCAAGATCAGCTTTCACTTGCGGTGCGACAGGGACAAATTTCTCTTGCTCTGTGAACAGTTGTTGAGCGCCTAAATCCGGGCCAACGTCACTCTTGTCTTGCTCATCAAAAGAGGTCTTCAACGGTTCATTAAAGACCTGCTTTGTTTTTAATTCACTCATTTTGATTGCCTCAATTACTTCAACTTGTCGCCAATGAGATACTCTAAAACCTTGTCGACTCTTAGATGTTGGCAAGGCTCATCGGAATGTTGCTCCATCGGTCTAAAGCTCGTGAAATCAAACTGGTTGGTTTCCCAATACTGTTTGTTGGGCAACTTACGCGGCACCTCTCCCGGATACATGGTTTGAGGGACATTATCCAAAGTCACACCTTGCAACGCCGGAACATTGTCTGAGCCAGACGAGATATAACCCGCGCTGGTCGCTTGAATAGACGCGATACTCATACAACTCATGTCGATGTGTTCAAACGCCGCCTGCTGCCAAGCCGGATGTACCATCTGTTGTAACAGTGACACCAAGTTCGGATGTTGATCCGGTGTCACGTGGTCAGCCTTGGTGGCTGCAAACAAGATCTTGTCGATCTTCGGCGCAAATAAACGTCTTAAGATATTGCTTCGACCGTACTTAAAGCTCTTAAGTAACTGTTCTAACGCGCCACGCATATCCATGAAAGAGTCATAGCCCGCATTAAGTGGCTGTAAGCAATCCACCAACACGATTTGTCTGTCGAACGTCGCGAAGTGATTCTTGTAGAACGCTTTCACGACCTTCTGTTGATACTCTTCATAACGCGCTTTCAGTACCGCATAGTTACTTGTTTTTGAGAACTTACCCTCAGGTGCGAGACACGGGAAGAATTGCAACACAGGCGCGCCTTCAAGCTCACCCGGTAATACGAATCGACCCGGTTGTACCCAATGCAGTCCGTTACTTTTACAAGTATGAAGGTGCTGGGTGTAGCTATCGGCAATCGCGACCAGTTTCTTTTCGTCCGCTTCTGCTAGCAAATCGATATCACCACGCATTACGTTCCACTGTTGCGAGTAAGTTTCTCTGTCGCCTTTCAATGCGGCAAACTGAGATTGGCTCCAGGTATCGAAGTCCATATCCAGTAACGGCAAATCAAGCAACCATTCACCTGGATAATCGACAATATCGAGATAAAGGGTGCTGTTTTTACTCAGTAGCTTCTTTGCGCCCTTCGCAGGCTTATATTTGATGGCTAAACGAATCTCACTGACATCACGCGTTGGTACCGGCCATTCTGGTGGCTGTGCATTCAACGACTCCATCGCTTCATCATAAGAGAAGCGTGGAATCATCATGTTGTGTTGCGGGATGCGCTTTGCGCCAATAATTCTTCCATCTCTCGCCGATGCAAGCAGTGGCAGGTTTTTATGGGTAGACGTGTGAAGAAGCTGATTAACCAGCGAAGTTATGAATGCTGTCTTACCCGCACGAGAAAGACCCGTGACCGCTACTCGAATATGAGAATCCGTTCCTCTGCTTATAAAGTCACTCATTTCTTGAGTTAGGTGTTTCATTTGAACGACTCCGTGATAGTTAGGCTAGCTGGTTATGATAATAGAGAGGCAAGCCTATGTTCTTTCCCAATTGGGATAGTTTGTATGCTTTTGCTTATGTTGATGTTGATGAGTATGCAATACACATTCTTAATGCTAGATGAATAAAAGCCCCTGACTACATTCATAATCAGGGGCTTTAGAATTTTTGCACGATATCCGACGTTTAATCGTCTTCAATCAACTTGTAGATAACAAACAGCGCAATCTCTGCAATTAGCCAAAGCGCACATGTAATCGTCACGTATTTATTATCAAAGATACTGATCCCTTTCAAGATCAGGTCGTAGCCAACAAAAGCACCAATCACCACTGCCAAGATAATCTGTAGGATCTGAATAAAACGAGGCATTCCTCTCTCCTATGTTCTTATATCAAACTATGTGTTTATCACTATATCATTGATAATAAGACAAAAGTGCAGATAATGCTGCACTTTTGTCTTTAACTTTCTGTCAAAAATTGCAATTCAAACGCTGAAGTTAGCGACAATTACGATTTTTTGGCGTCGATTAATTACGCTTTCTCAGCTTCAGCAATCTTCACTTTCCACGTGTCAGGGCCGATCTGGTGTGCGTTCACGCCGTTAGAGTCAACCGCTACCGTTACAGGCATATCTTCAACTTCAAACTCGTAAATCGCTTCCATACCGAGATCTTCAAACGCAACAACGCGTGCTTTTTTAATTGCTTTTGCGACTAAATAAGCTGCACCACCAACCGCCATTAGGTAAACCGCTTTGTGCTCTTTGATTGATTCAACCGTTGCAGGGCCACGTTCCGCTTTACCGATCATGCCCATAATGCCAGTTTCGTTCAGCATCATGTCAGTGAACTTATCCATACGTGTTGAAGTTGTTGGGCCCGCAGGACCTACCGCTTCATCACCTACAGCATCAACAGGACCCACGTAGTAAATGAACTTACCTTTGAAATCAACGCCAGCTGGTAAGCCTTCGCCGCTTTCTAGCATGCCTTGAATACGTTTATGAGCAGCATCACGACCGGTTAAGATCTTACCTGACAGAAGAACCGTTTCGCCGGTCTTCCACTCTTGTACGTCTTCTTTAGTCACTTCATCAAGGTTAACACGACGTGTATTTGCGCCCGCTTCCCAAGTGATGTCTGGCCACTCTTCTAACTTAGGTGGCGTTAGCTCTGCTGGGCCGCTGCCATCTAGTGTGAAGTGAACGTGACGCGTTGCTGCACAGTTCGGGATCAAACATACAGGCTTAGAAGCAGCATGAGTTGGTGCTGTTTTGATTTTTACATCAACCACAGTAGTGAGACCGCCAAGACCTTGTGCACCAATGCCAAGCTTGTTTACACGGTTGAAGATGTCTAAACGAAGCTCTTCTTCTGCGTTCTCAGGACCTTTCTCGATAAGCTCTTGGATATCGATGTGTTCCATCAAAGATTCTTTCGCTAGCACAGCTGCTTTCTCAGCCGTACCGCCGATGCCTATACCTAGCATACCCGGTGGACACCAGCCTGCACCCATTGTTGGCAGCGTCTTCTCTACCCATTCTGCAATATCATCAGAAGGGTTCAGCATAACCATCTTGGTTTTGTTCTCAGAACCGCCGCCCTTAGCCGCGATTTGAATTTCAACTTTGTTGCCTGGAACCATATTAATGTGAACAACCGCTGGTGTGTTGTCTTTGGTATTAATACGCTTACCTGCAGGGTCCATTAGGACAGATGCACGCAATGGGTTATCTGGGTTGTTGTAAGCTTGACGAACGCCTTCATCAACCATCTGTTGTACTGTTTGATCCGTTTCCCACCTAACATCCATACCGATGTTCACGAAACAAGTAACAATACCCGTATCCTGACAAATTGGACGATGGCCTTCCGCAGACATGCGCGAGTTGATAAGAATCTGAGCGATCGCATCTTTTGCTGCTTGGCTCTCTTCTTTCTCGTACGCTTTTTCTAGGGCTTGGACAAAGTCTAAAGGGTGATAATAAGAAATGTACTGAAGTGCGTCAGCGACACTGCTGATCACATCTTGCTTACGAATAACCGTCATTGCATGCCTCTTTATTGTTCTGGTTCCATGTGGGTTCACAGTTTGACTATATGTGCCAAATCGAATTAGGTGGTTTAGCTTTTTATTGTGTTGAGCTGTATTTAGTTGCTTTAGCAATCGCTTGCATAGCTTTAAACTAAACCACTTGGATTACTCCGTTCTAATCAAGAACCCATTTTATTTTCAATTTATGATACTCTTGCTTCCTCTCACACGCCATGCAGTGATCGAACTCTTTGTCACAAATTAAACAAATGAATAACAACGAATTTCGCTCTATCCAAATCAAGCCGCTTGAATATCAATCAACTTTAGCTAAACAGCTGTTTTCCCATATTGAAAACCTGCCGTGGGCAATGCTATTACGCTCCGCTTCAGAAAGCCACGTTGATAGTCGATACGATATTTTAGTTGCTCAACCCATCGCCACCTTCGAGACAATCGGTGCAGAAACGACCGTTAATGTTAATGAGACGTGCGAGGTTTCAGACTCTGATCCTTTCGAACTACTCGACCAATATCAGCAACAATTATTGCCTGCGACTAAAGAGCACACTCAGTTGCCATTCGTTGGCGGCGCTTTAGGCTATTTTAGCTATGATTTAGGGCGCAGAGTCGAGACACTTCCATCACTCGCAAAGCGTGATATTGAAGCACCTGACATGGCAGTTGGCTTGTATGAATGGGCTGTTATCGTTGACCACCAATTGAAAACGGCGTGTATTGTCGGTAGCAATATCGATGAACATCATGATTGGCTAATGCAGCAGATGGCTCAATCACACCTATCACATGCGCCCTTTGGGTTAACCACACCGTGGCAATCCAATATGAGCGAACAGAACTACGCAACGAAATTCGATAGTGTTCAAGAGTACCTGTTATCCGGCGATTGCTATCAGATTAACTTGGCTCAGCGCTTCAATGCCCAATACCAAGGTAGTGAATGGCTGGCTTATGACAAGTTAGAACAGTACAACTCAGCGCCCTTTTCGGGTTTTATCCGTTTGGCCGACTGCGCAATCATCAGTGTTTCGCCAGAGCGTTTCTTAGAACTCAAAGACAACGTCATTGAAACCAAGCCAATCAAAGGCACACGACCTCGTTCTGAGGACCCGATGATTGATAATGCCAACGCGCAAGACCTAGCAAGCGCCGATAAAGATCAGGCGGAAAACTTGATGATCGTCGACCTACTTCGTAATGACATTGGCCGAGTAGCAAAACCGGGCACAGTGCATGTACCAAAGCTCTTCGATATTGAAAGCTTCCCTGCCGTGCACCACTTAGTGAGCACGATACGAGCGGACCTTGATGACCAATACTCTGCAACTGACCTTCTGAGAGCCTGTTTCCCTGGAGGATCGATTACTGGCGCACCAAAAGTTCGCGCGATGCAGATCATTGAAGAGTTAGAACCGCATCGACGTTCAGCGTACTGCGGCAGTATTGGCTACATCAGCCGAAATGGCAGAATGGATACCAGTATTACCATTCGTACATTAGTCGCCGAGAACAACACGCTTTATGCTTGGGCTGGCGGTGGTGTGGTATTTGATAGTGATTGTGCTTCTGAATACCAAGAAACACTGGATAAGCTGAGTCGAATTCTACCGGTACTTGAAGATTGCTAAACCTAGTGTCATTAACTGCGAGTTCCGTAGCTTAACGGCTAGCAAAAGTTCGATATAAAAAGAAACCGAAGGATCGTAAGATCACTTCGGTTTTTTAGTCTGTAAGTTAGAGTACATAACTCACAACGCTTTATTCGCGTGTTTAAGCGACCTTCACCGCTGAGACACCCCACTTCTTGAGCATCTCTTTCAGATCGTTGGCGGTGTAAGGCTTACTCAAAATGTCATCCATTCCACACTGAATACAACGTTCGCGTTCTTCCAATGTCGTTCCGGCGGTCAGTGCCACAATAGATTTAACGTAACCCTTCTCTCTTAGCTTCTCTGTTGCTTCAAACCCGTCCATAACAGGCATTCTGCAATCCATGAATACAATGTCGTATTCGTTGTCTGACGCGAGCTCAAACCCTTCGACACCATTGCTTGCGATAGCAGGTTCAATCTCATGTTTACGAAGCATTTGCTGGATGATGATCTGGTTCATCTTAATATCATCAACCACCAGCACTTTAAGTAGTGACAATTCCGCTTCAGACTCAAAGCCCTTGGCGACACTATCACTCTCTGCCGGAACATCGACAACTTGAAGAGGAATCGAGATGGTAAAGGTCGTGCCTGAGCCAACAACACTGGTCACCCCAATATCGCCATTCATCAGAGCCACCAGTTTGCGACAAATCGCTAAGCCAAGCCCGGTGCCCTCATAGTTCCGACTACTTGAGTTATCTGCCTGCGTAAAAGGTTCAAACAGCGTCTTATGCGCCGATTCAGCGATTCCGACTCCGGTATCTTCTACAGAGAAAACAAATTGGTTTTTGTCCCACTCAATATCAACATTCACATGCCCTTCTTCTGTAAATTTAATCGCATTACCTATTAAGTTCACAAACAGTTGTGTGATGCGCTCTAAATCGCCTTGGAAATGGGAGGGAACGTTTGACGCAACACTGATATTGAATTCGAGCTGCTTCTCAATTGCTCGATTGACGAAGATGCTTTCAATCGTGTTTCTCAAATCACGTAGGGCAAATTTCTTTGGAATAAGCTCTAACATCCCTGCGTTAATTTTGCTGTAATCCAATAGATCATTAATGATGGTTCGGAGAAACTCTCCAGATTGGCTCAGGTTGTTCACTATCTCACGCTGAGAGCTATTCAGTTCGGTATCACTGATCAACTCGGCACTGCCTAGTAAGCCATTAAGTGGAGTTCTTAACTCATGATTAATCATGGCCACAAAGTCACGCGTTGCCCTTTCGGACTCTTCCGCTCGTTTACGTGATTCAATATTTCGGTTGATTGCTAGTTGATGGGTTAAGGCACTGCAGATAAGGTCCGTGACCAACAACAGTTGGCTTTGGATAAACTCGTAGTCTTGGTCTAACAACCTGACTCTGACGATTAACGCACCAACTATGACTTTTTCAACCTCTAAGGGCACGGTCAGTAGGTTGTCTTGCCAATGAGGTTCTTGAATGTCTTGCTCTAACACCTCGACAGTCTCATCGCCATAATCATAGGTCTGTAACTGAGGGATGAGCTTGGGAGGTAGAATCAAACGACTGGCTTCGATTAAGTAACTGTTAGTCACGTTGGTCGTTAGTTCAGATAGCATGACATCATCGAGATCATTTCTTAGAAACGCGCGCCCAAAATCAATCAACAGGTTGTCGATTTGTTCTTGGAATTCAATGCGGCGTATATTCGCGTTGGAGCGCTTTTCTAACTGACGCAAAGCAAGCTCAAGCTGTTGGTTAGCCTCGAACAGTTCGAGGCTCTTCTGTTCCAACAATCCTTCAGCCGCTTTCCTTGCCGCGATTTGACGCTTAAGCTTCTTCTCTAGGGCAGATGCCAGATCCATATTACTTTTCTACTTTGAGATTAAACCTAACCACGCTTTGGTCATCATTTTGTGGCGTCATCTCCACCGCGATAGATTCACCGTGGTATTCAGCACATCCTTCAATAAGCCCTAAGCAAACATGAGACATACACCTTGCGCTTTTGTAGTCAAAAACAAGTTGTGCTTCGGTCGTGGTGATAAAACTGAATTCAGGTGGCTCAGCATCTGGATAGAGCTTCTTCACTTCAACATGAATGTAACGCTCTACGTGCTGAATAAATTGAAAGGTGGTATTGCTGTGAGCAAGGCTCGCTTTATTCGGTAATGAGGCCAGTAAGTTCTTAAATACAGACTGCCCAAACACGCGTTGCAAGCTTGCCGCATCAATATCGGTTTTCTTACTCAAGTTGATAATCAACCTGACAAGGTCTTTGTGGTCGTAACTGCCGACCGACGTATAGATTCCTTCATCTTCTGACATTTCTAGAACTTCTTCCAAAAGCTCTAGCCCAAACTTGTCTTCAACAAGCTCTAAAAATTCGGTGAATATGATTCCTTTCATCTCATACCTTTTCTTCTATTTCTTTTTAGAATGGTCCACTAAGTTATTGTTATCAAATTCTTAAACAAAAAATCTACGTTTCGTCACCCAATTTTATGACATCGATAACGCTTACTCGCCTGTATGCACATATTGAATATAGCAAAAATCGTCATTTTGAGGAGATTCATCGGTAAACAGCCCCTCATGACGCCCAATTAATAACTAAAAGAGGGAAAGTGAATGAAGAAAAACTCAATATTGGTAATCAACCCACGGTTATGTCTATAATTAAAATCATAATAATCAATATATTGGCTTGATATGAATAAAGAAAACTTCCTTCAGCAATTCCAACTTAACCCTACCGTTGGCTATCACCCAGAGTCAGTAGAGCGTGTTTCGCACATCAGTGGCGAGCAATTACGTAAAGCGGCAGTGGTGGTAGGTTTAGTTGAAAGAGAAGATGGTTTACATGTCATTTTTACTAAAAGAGCGGCTCATTTAAAGCATCACCCCGGCCAAGTCAGCTTTCCTGGTGGTAAACACGAACTTTCTGACCCTTCTATGCAATTCACTGCACTCAGAGAGCTCCATGAGGAGGTGGGAATTCGATCGGATCAAGTTAAAATTGTTGGGCAATTACCTGCATTGAGTACTATTAGTAAATTTTCTGTGACGCCGATTGTTGCCATGGTCGATCCTGACTATAAAGCCATCATCGATGAGAACGAAGTTGCCTCAATTTTTGAGGTGCCCGCTACCTATGTTTTAGACCAAGCCAAGTTACACAGCCACACTGTTAACTTTAAACAAATCAAGCATCGAGTTTTTGCTATGCCCTTCCAAGAGCACCTAATTTGGGGCGTTACGGCGCAAATCATCCATTCACTGCAGCAACATGTAGTGCAACAAATTACATAGCAACTACGTTTTGTTTAATCTCTGTTAACAAAATCCAGACTTTCTATGGAACAGATTTATTAATGCAATTTTACGCAAACGTTTCCCTGGTATAAATCTATACAACCCCGCCTTTCGCATAAATAAAAGTAATACCAAGCATAAACATAAATCACCTGTGGCACGCTATTTTCGTGATCAAAAATCCGTTTTTCGCATATCATGTGACACGCCGTTTCATTACATGATTTAGATCTATTTTTTGCAGAAGAAAATTCTGCAGAATTAGCCCCGACTTATTTCCTGTTCCCAAAAAATGAGTAATTTAACATGAACACAACAACTTCTTCGGCAAATGCCGTTAAAGATTCAAGCAAGTTTAACTATAAAGATTTTACCTGGTGTTTATCACTATTCGGTACAGCAGTTGGTGCTGGCGTACTATTCCTTCCAATCAAAGCTGGTGCGGGTGGTTTTTGGCCATTAGTTATCCTAGCTCTAATTGCGGCACCAATGACTTGGTTCGCACACAAATCTCTAGCTCGTTTCGTACTGTCTGCTAAAAACCCTGAAGCTGATATTACAGACACAGTTGAAGAGCACTTCGGTAAGACTGGCGCAAACATTATTACTTTTGCTTACTTCTTCGCTATCTACCCGATCGTTCTTATCTACGGTGTTGGTATCACAAACACAGTTGATTCTTTCCTAGTAAACCAAATGGGTATGGAATCTATTCCACGTCCTCTTCTTTCTGGTGCACTTATCCTTGCTATGACAGCAGGTGTTGTATTCGGTAAAGAGCTGATGCTTAAAGCAACTTCAGCAATGGTTTACCCACTAGTATTCATCCTACTAGCGCTATCTTTTTACCTAGTTCCTGATTGGAACACTTCAATGATGGACGTAAGCCCAGAATGGTCAACAATGCCTTCTATTATCTGGCTTGCTATTCCAATCATCGTGTTCTCTTTCAACCACAGCCCAATCATTTCACAGTTCTCTAAAGAGCAACGTCGTGTATACGGTGATGACGCAGTTAAGAAAACTGACGCGATCACTGGTGGCGCAGCAATGATGCTGATGGGTTTTGTAATGTTCTTCGTATTCTCTGTAGTGCTTTCTCTATCTCCAGAGCAACTAGCAACAGCGCAAGCACAGAACATCTCTGTTCTTTCTTACCTAGCTAACGTTCACGAGTCTCCACTTATCTCTTACATGGGTCCTCTTGTAGCATTCGCAGCGATTACTTCTAGCTACTTCGGTCACTTCCTAGGTGCTCACGAAGGTCTTGTTGGTCTAATCAAGTCTCGCTCTGGTTCTTCAATCTCTAAGATTGAAAAAGCATCTCTAGCGTTCATCGTTGTTACAACTTGGATTGTTGCAGTAGTTAACCCAAGTATCCTAGGTATGATTGAAACAATGGGTGCTCCAATGATTGCAGCTATCCTGTTCCTAATGCCTGTGTTCGCGATGCAGAAAGTACCAGCTATGGCTAAGTACAAAACTTCAGCACCTGTGCAAATCTTTACAGCTTTATGTGGTCTAGCGGCTATTAGTTCTGTAATCTACGGCGCTCTTTAATCTCAAGCCGTTTTTATAAGATGGCATCCATCTTATATCGCGAGATTAGACAAAAAATATAATGATAATAAATGAGCCTCCCGACTCCCCTTGGGAGGCTCTCTTTTTGAGGTAATCGCTATGATTAGTGTATTTGATATCTATAAAATCGGTGTTGGTCCATCGAGCTCACACACAGTTGGACCAATGAAAGCGGGTAAAGAATTTATTGATGACCTACGTTCAATGGGAAAATTGCGCGACATCACTAAAATCACCGTGGACGTATATGGATCACTATCACTGACAGGGAAAGGTCACCACACAGATATCGCAATCATCATGGGTCTTGCTGGCAATACTCCTGAGCGTGTTGATATCGATTCTATTGCTGGCTTCATTGCTCGCGTAGAAGAAACTGAGCGCCTTCCTGTTGGCATGCACTGTCATACAGTATCGTTCCCACGCGATGGCGGTATGAACTTCCACACTAGCAACCTTTCTCTACACGAGAACGGCATGAGCATTCATGCATGGGTTGGTGACGAAGTTGCATACTCAAAAACGTACTACTCAATTGGCGGCGGTTTCATCGTTGACGAAGAGAACTTCGGCAAAGAAGAAGAAAACCCAATCAAAGCACCTTACGAATTCACAACAGCTGAAGAGCTGGTTAATCAGTGCAAAGAAAGCGGTCTTTCTATCAGTACACTGGTTATGAAAAACCAAGCAGCGTTCCACTCAGACGAAGAGTCTCGCACTTACTTCGCTAACATCTGGAAAACTATGCGTGAGTGTATGGATCGCGGTATGAATACTGAAGGTATCCTGCCTGGTCCACTACGTGTTCCTCGCCGTGCAGCAGCACTTCGCCAACAGCTAATGACTTCAGAAAAAACAACCAATGATCCAATGTCGGTTGTTGACTGGGTAAACATGTTTGCTTTCGCAGTAAACGAAGAAAATGCAGCTGGCGGCCGTGTAGTAACGGCACCAACAAACGGCGCATGTGGCATCATCCCTGCTGTATTGGCTTACTACGATAAGTTCATCCAAACAGTGACAGAGAAAGATTACATCCGTTACTTCGCAGCTTCTGGCGCGATCGGTGGTCTTTACAAGCGTAACGCTTCAATCTCTGGTGCTGAAGTTGGCTGTCAGGGTGAAGTTGGTGTGGCATGCTCTATGGCTGCTGCTGGTCTTGCTGAGCTTATGGGTGGTAGCCCTGAGCAAGTATGTATGGCTGCAGAAATCGGCATGGAGCACAACCTAGGTCTAACATGTGACCCAGTTGCTGGCCAAGTACAAGTACCATGTATCGAGCGTAACGGTATTGCTGCAGTTAAAGCAATCAACTCGACTCGTATGGCGCTTCGTCGCTCTTCTGCTCCTACTGTTTCTCTAGATAAAGTTATCGAAACAATGCTAGAAACAGGTAAAGACATGAACGCTAAATACCGTGAGACTTCTCAAGGTGGTTTGGCTGTTAAGGTTGTTTGTTGATAGCCTTTGAATCAATCTGTTTTTAATCAGCAGATAATAAAAAGGAACGCCGATGCGTTAATGCCGATCAGTTAAAGCCAAAGCGATCGGTTGAAGGATCCTTCAGAGCTGTCAAAATCCAAGTGTATTTAATGCACTTGGATTTTTTTATGGATGTTTCTCAAGCTCTAAACATAATTAATGATTGGAAACCTAGCA
>NZ_JBFRST010000038.1:0-31232 GCF_041473705.1 Vibrio sp. 10N.222.55.B11 | reverse complement strand
GGCTTCGTAATCTTGCCCTGATCCAAGGATCATTGATCAAGAGAGTTAACTACTCTTTCACTTTACTGATTGTCTCACCTATTAGAGAGGATCCTTTGTGATCCTCTTTTTCATTATAAAAACCATCACTTAGTCTGATGAGTGTCTCAGTGCTGAGACGGAATTGAGACAGTTTTACTTCGAGCTTGCTCCTCCCCAATAGGTGGGGATCTTGGTTTATTTGTAAAAACGCAATAAAAATACTATTTAATAACAAACCCCAAGGCTTAAACCCATGTCACTGTTTGATTACCTTATCGAACTCTCTATGTTCTTCTTTCTTTCCTTTTCGGTGTTGTACTGCATGCGCAAAGTGGGCTACGCCATAGGTCTAGTCGATAAACCGAATGCTAGAAAACATCATGAGGGTGTGGTCCCTTTGGTGGGCGGTATTTCCCTTTGTATTACCTTGTTGTACTTCTTCTACGTGAGTGCGTCAGAAATCAATAACATAGAGGTAATCGCCACGTGCTTAACGATACTGGTGCTGATCGGTGTGGCAGATGACCGCTTCGATATCAGTTTTAAACTTCGCATGGGTGTGCAAGCTGTCTTGACGCTGATCGTAATGCATTATACCGGGCTAACGCTTTCTCATGTTGGTAATGCGTTTGGGTTTGGTGTTTGGGACTTTCCGGTTGCCATCGATTATGTTGTTACCATATTAGCTGTGATCGGTGCAATTAACGCTTTTAACATGGTTGATGGTATTGATGGGCTATTGGGTGGTTTAAGCATAGTGGTGTTTGCCTCGTTAGGTGTGCTGTTCTATGCCCATGGCCTTGAGTTTTATACCTTCTTTATGGCAGTAATGGTGGTTATCTTACTTCCCTTCGTGCTGTTTAATTTGGGGTATTTTGGCAAACTACGTAAAGTGTTTATGGGCGATGCCGGTAGCATGATGATCGGCTTTCTCGTGATCTGGATTTTAATCCGAGGAACACAGCCTGAACACGGCCACTATACGATTCGTCCGGTGACGGCATTGTGGTTAATTGCGGTGCCTTTGATTGATATGATGGCCATTATGATCCGTCGTATTCGAAAAGGGCACTCTCCGTTCCAACCTGACCGCGAGCATTTTCACCACATTATGCAGCGTATCGGCTTTACCCCTCGTGAGTCGTTAGTGGTGATCTGTTTGGTGCAGTTGCTGTACTCAACGTTGGGGTTATTGGGCGAATACTTCCAAGTGCCAGAATACATCATGTTCTACACCATTGTTGTGTGTTTCTTCCTCCACACCTACGCGATGACACACTCATTTAAGATGGCGAAGATCGTAAGAAAGTGGAAGAAGTTAGAAGCGAAATAGTTTGATGTGTCGTTAACGGACAAGTCTACTATCGCAGTGCTTAGCTGGGTAAATTAGAGAGTTAAAGCAGTTAAGTTACAATAGCTCAAACTAAGACAAATATAGAAAAAGAGCCCAATCTTATCGAGATTGGGCTCTTTTGCGTTTAGCTTGAGAAGTTTTAGACTTGAGTGCTTTTGCTCTTAATCATCTTCACTTGAAAACCTAAGCCATTAATACACTGTTAATCACTAGTAGACTTTTTCTGGAAGGTTACGCAAACTTCTAATCCAGCTGGTAATACGCCAAACATAGCTCATGGCTACGGTGTATGAAGCAAAACACATCATAAACAGGATGAACATGGTCGATTCAGCAATTTCTAGGAACTCTCCGTAGATACCGAAGCCAGCGAAGCTACTTGCGATAGCACAAATGATGGCGAGCGTTTGACGCGATGTAAAACCAAGGCGTTGGAAGATGTGGTGTAGGTGCTCTCTGTCGGGCTTGAAAGGGGAGTCACCGCGGCGTACGCGTCTGAACATGATGGCAGCCATGTCCATCAGCGGAACAGCAATTAACCACAGTGCAGTTATTGGTCTCATCATAGCTTCTGATGGATCTTGGCTTGCGCCCAGCAGTAACCAAATCACAGTAAAGCCAATCATCATGCTGCCAGCGTCGCCCATAAAGACCTTACGCTCTCGCCCAAGAATACCAAGATTCATCATGATATAAGGAATGGTTGCGACAATGAACACCACGCATAAATACGCTAAGCCATGTTGGCTGTCGACTTGAAGTAAAACGGCGATACCGCCAAAAGTTACAATAGCAAGCCCACCTAACAATCCATCAATGCCGTCGACCATATTGAACGCGTTAATCGCGCCAATCACTGCGAGTATGGTTACTACAGGGCTCAGGAAGCCTAAATGCAGGTCGCCAGTACCAAACAGGTTTCCAATGTTATCTAATCGAATGTCGGCGAAATACATCATGCCGAGGGAGAGAATTGCTTGCACCACCAGTCGTATTTTGAAGCTAATGTCGAATTTGTCATCAAGCGCCCCGATAATAATAAGAGCAATAACAGAAGCTAAAAAGAGTGGGCTATGCGGGATGACGTCTGGATGGGTAACAATGAATTGGCCAATGGTTAAGCTGATCGCTATACCACCTACCAATGGGATCGCACCAGTGTGTAACTTTCTCTCATTCGGTTTATCCACTAAGCCAATGGATTTTGCCACTTTTCTCATCAAAAAGAGTGAGGAAAAGGAGAAGAAGCCAACAAATGATAGCTCTAATAACATAATGAACTCTAGCCAGTTTTTATGATAATTTTATTTGCGTGTAGCTTACGTTAAAACCATCAATTTGTACACTCAGTTGAGTATGTTTTGTTCGTTGTTTTTTGAGTGTGATATTGGGTTTTAGTATGTAACTCAGTGTTAATACAGAATGACGACAGCGATATTTCCCTAAATACTGTTGCTCAAGGTTTATGCGACCCTTAAACACAAAATGACGCTTTTTTTCACATTCGATCATCCTACCTGCGCCCTTTCTTGATCTTCCACTACAGTTTTGACTGTAAACTGTAGTAAAATTACGCTAATTTGTTTTTATACCGATTTATTTTGAATTGAACGAGGTCAGTCCTATGTCAGCTAAGAAGCCAATGGCTCTAGTGATCCTTGACGGTTACGGTTACCGTGAAGACAACCAAGACAACGCTATCGCGAACGCTAAGACTCCAGTTTTAGACGGTCTTATTGCTAACCAACCTAACACGCTAATCTCGGCTTCTGGCTTAGATGTAGGCCTACCTGATGGCCAAATGGGTAACTCTGAAGTGGGTCACACCAACATTGGTGCGGGTCGCGTGGTATACCAAGATCTTACTCGTATTACTAAGTCAATTTCAGATGGTGAGTTCGGCCAAACTGAAACGCTAGTGAACGCTATCGATAAAGCGGTGAAAGCTGAGAAAGCGGTTCACATCATGGGCCTTATGTCTCCAGGTGGCGTTCACTCTCATGAAGATCACATCTACGCAGCTGTTGAAATGGCAGCAGAACGTGGCGCAGAGAAAATCTACCTACACGCATTCCTAGACGGCCGTGATACGCCGCCACGTAGCGCAGAAAACACACTGGCACGCTTCCAAGCGTTGTTCGCTAAGCTAGGTAAAGGCCGTGTGGCTTCGCTTATTGGTCGTTACTACGCAATGGACCGTGATAACAACTGGGATCGCGTTCAAGAGTCTTACGACCTGCTGACTCAAGCAAAAGCAGAGTTCACATTCGACACTGCAGTAGCTGGCCTAGAAGCGGCTTACGCTCGTGATGAAAACGATGAGTTTGTAAAAGCGACTGAAATCAAAGCAGAAGGCGAAGAGTCTGCCGCTATCGTTGATGGCGATGCGGTTATCTTCATGAACTACCGTGCCGACCGTGCTCGTGAAATCACACGTGCGTTCGTTCCTGATTTCGATGGTTTTGCTCGTAACGTATTCCCAGCGATCGATTTCGTGATGCTGACTCAATACGCAGCAGACATCCCGCTTCTATGTGCATTCCCACCGGCTTCTCTAGAGAACACTTACGGTGAATGGCTATCGAAGGAAGGTAAAACGCAGCTACGTATCTCTGAAACAGAGAAATACGCGCACGTGACTTTCTTCTTCAACGGCGGTAAAGAAGACGAGTTCGAAGGCGAAGAGCGTCAGCTTGTTGCGTCTCCAAAAGTAGCAACGTACGACCTACAGCCAGAAATGAGCGCACCAGAGCTAACTGAAAAGCTTGTTGCAGCAATCAAAGGCGGCAAATACGACGCTATCGTTTGTAACTTCCCTAACTGTGACATGGTTGGCCACACTGGCGTTTACGATGCAGCAGTTAAAGCGGTAGAGTCTCTAGACGAATGTCTTGGCAAAGTGGTTGAAGCAATCAAAGAAGCTGACGGCCAACTGCTTATCACTGCAGACCACGGTAACGCAGAAATGATGGTAAACCCAGAAACGGGTGGCATCCACACTGCACATACTAACTTACCAGTGCCGCTTATCTACGTAGGTAACAAAGACGTTGAGTTCAAAGAGGGCGGTAAGCTGTCTGACTTAGCACCAACGATGCTTTCTCTGTCTGGTATCGCAATTCCGGCTGAAATGTCAGGCGATGTGATCGTTAAATAGTCAGTAGTTAAATAGTTGTTTGGCTCAGCGGCTCACGTTGAGCTTTAACGATTTTGAAAGCCCGCACTTCAAAGTGCGGGCTTTTTTATAGATGTGAGATACGGGTAAACGAGTAGCGAAGAGCTTAAGGACAGGTATTGGGTAAGAAAAACATGCAGGGGAGAACATAAGGGCACGACCTTAAACAAAAGACGAAAAGAACGGTCTTGATGAATATCGAAAGAGTGACATTTCTTGAATGATTAGGTAGCTTAAGGCTCATACTATACTTGTCTTTTACCTTACCTCTAGGTTGTTTATATGAACTCAAACCCAGACCGTTGGAAGCAACGACTGCAAAACTTAATGAAAGCGCAGCAAAGGCTTGAGAGAGCGTGCTCACAAGATAGCTACAATGAGTTAGAGCTAGCCGGGTTAGTACAAACCTTTGAATTTTCTTTTGAGCTTACATGGAAGACTCTTAAAGACTTACTTGAGTTTGAAGGGTTTGATGTGGCTTCGCCGAGGAGCGTTTTTCGTACAGCCTTAGAAGCTAAGCACCTATCTTCGGAGCAGTGTGAGATCATGCTTGAAGCACTAATAAAACGAAATTTATTGTCTCACACCTATGATGAGGAAAATGTCCTTGAAGCTCAGTCACTGATCTTAGAGTCATTTTCACCAGTGATAGGGCAAGTCACACTCTATTTAAAGCTTAAATGTGATCAAGAGGGTCAATGCGAACAAGAGGTTAAATGTGATCGATAGTTATTTGGTTAAACCAGACTCGGTCGGCCTTAAGCCTCATCAGTATCAGTTGATTGAGGATATTGTTTTGAGTCATGCCGCAGTCATTCATGCCTGGGTATTCGGTTCTAGAGCCCTTGGAACTTATAAAGATAACTCCGACATCGATATTGTTATCGAGGGGCATGGGATTTCGTTAAGTGTTGTCGCAGGCTTGCAAGATCGTTTAGAACAGTCGTCGCTTCCATTCAAGGTTGACTTGCTCGTTAAGCATAGAATTACATCAAGCGAGTTACTTGCCCATATTGACACTTATGGGATTAAACTAAAGTAACCGAACGTATTATTATCAGCGTAACGGTGATGTTGATTCTTGAACCGATTGTTTACGTTTTGCCAGTTTATCTCGAATCTGAGTACCTGAATTGACTCGGTCATGTTTTTATCATCAATAGAAAACGATAATAGTTTCATTAGCGCTATAGCTCCATCTCTACGCTTTCGATCTTCATAAGATTCAATCGTATCAGTGGACATTACCATCACCTCTTTGTATGAAATTTTAAATATAGACTATATGTTGTCTGGTGATAATGGCGCTTCTTGATGGCGAAATTTTATATTATTGATCTAGTGAGATAAGGTTTACTTCTTTTTATTTAAGATCGAACGCTCAAAATCTAACAACCACTCTTTGCGATTCATACCGCCGGTGTAGCCGGTTAATGTTCCATTCGCGCCGATGACTCTATGGCAAGGCACAACAATACTAAATGGGTTCTTGCCATTTGCACCACCCACAGCTCTTACTGCTTTTGGGTTATCCATTATTTTCGCTTGTTCACCGTAACTGATGGTTTCGCCATAAGGAATGGTTGTTAAAGCTTGCCAAGCTACTTTTTGAAAGTCAGTGCCTTTTATCGCTCTTAATGGCAAATCGAATTCTATTCGATGACCTGCGAAGTACTCATCTAACTGTTTCGCTGCCAGTTGGCAAAGGTCATCTGGATTGCTAATCATTAGCTCTTCGTGATTTACATGGTCAATTTCAATAAGCGACACACCATTGCTAACAATGATCATCTTGCCAATTGGTGCGTCATAGAACATTTTGTAAGTGGTGTCTTCCATGTCATCTTCCTTTTTTTAGTCTTTTTCTGCTCTCAAGCTCTTCGAATCTCGTAACTGCTCTTAAGCTCTTAAATCTTTTCGCATCCCGTATCTGCTCTTATATCTTTTCGTATCCCGCATCTGCTTTACCCCTTACACGAAGCGCAAACAAGTACCCTGAAATACCGCCGACAATGTTCCCCAAGGCTAAGCCTATAAACAGCCCTTCGACACCATCAATTTGGCTGCCTATCCAAGCGAATGGCAAGGTAAAGACAAACAAACGCATGAAGCTCCATTGAAAGGCTTTGAGTGGTTGATGCATGGCATTCATCCCACTGATCAGCATCATCACAATGCCTTGGAATCCATAGCTAAAGGGCACGACTAACAGGTAATGCCACAATATGCCTCGGACGGATTCTTCTTGAGAGAACAGGGCAGCCAAAGGAATGCTCAACGGCACCATCATTAAGAAAATCAAACCTTGGAACATCACAGCAAAACGCATACTCAGAAACAGTGCCTTAAAACTGCGTTGTGGGTTGTTTGCGCCAAAGTTCTGCGCCATGAAAGGCGTAAGCGCCGAAGTAAGAGACATCAACACAATGATAAGAATGGACTCGATACGTTGCGCTGCGCCATACGCTGCCACCGCTTCAGTCCCTTGTTTGGCCAACATCATCATGATGATAGCGCCAGCAAGTGGGTTCAGAGCGTTAGACAAAGCCGCTGGGGTGCCTATTTTTAAGATCTGTCGCCAGTCACTGACGATGTTTGTCAGCTTAGGCGGCGCAAGCAGTTTTTCTCGCACCATCAATACGTAGAGTGAGCCACACAAAGCACCAAACCAACTGAAACCACTGGCAATCGCAGCGCCTTGAATCCCCAGTTCAGGAAAAGGCCCATACCCGAAGATGAGTAGCGGATCTAAAACGCCATTGATAAGGCCAGCCAGTAGCATAATCTTGGCGGGTGTTTTAGTATCGCCGCTGGCACGAATGGCGCTGTTGCCTGCCATGGGGATGACCAAAAATGGGATCGCGAGATACCACACCGACATGTATTCCGATATCAGCGGCAACAACTCTTGCTTTGCTCCTAGCAGGGTAAACATAGGTTCTAAGGCGATAATACCTAATGTAGACGCGCAGCCGACCAGAAGCAGAGCCAGCAATAAGCCATGACAGGTAAAGCGTGCTGCATTTTGTGCGCTGCCTTGGCCAAGCAATCGACCGATACATGTCGATAAGCCAATACCAATCCCCATGGTGATGCAGTTGATGGCAAAGGTGACTGGAAAGGTAAAACTCACCGCGGCTAAGGCTTGGGTGCCAAGCAATGAGATGAAGAAAGTATCGACGAGGTTAAACATCAAGATCGCCACCATACCGAATATGGTCGGTATGGTCATGGTACGCAATGTACTCTCAATTGGGGCAGTTAATAGCCCGTGCTTATCTTGCATGCAAAACGCCGATAGAAACCAAAAGCGTAGGATAAACAGATGCGGGATACGAGTAAACGAAAAGCAGGGAAAGATGAGGGGTGAGAATCTGCACTTTAGCTCACAATTTTTTCGTTCCCCCCTTGGGATCTTTCACATCGCCCCCAACATATTGTTTGACCCACGCTAATCGTGGCAACTATCAAAATTTAAATGGAAATTATCAGGAGATAAGACCGATGAATATCCGTCCTCTACATGACCGAGTTATCGTTGAGCGCCAAGAAGTTGAATCTAAATCTGCTGGTGGCATCGTTCTAACTGGTTCTGCCGCAGAAAAATCGACTCGCGGTATCATTCTAGCTGTTGGCAAAGGCCGCATTCTAGAAAACGGTTCAGTGCAACCGTTGGACGTAAAAGTTGGCGATACCGTTATCTTTGCTGAAGGTTACGGCACGAAAACTGAAAAAATCGACGGCAAAGAAGTTCTGATTATGTCTGAAAACGACATCATGGCGATCGTCGAGTAATCTATTTTTCATTTAACTCTCAGTAAAAGTTATCAGAGCCAGTATTGGATGATTCATATCGTCATTCCAGAAATGAGGAACGAATTATCTGGAATCTAAACAGAGTGCGATTTGAGTAGATTCTGAATCACGTTCGTCCCTCACTGTTCAGAATGACGCGATAACGCTGAGACGCCCCGAAACAAAGAATTTGAAAGGAAATTAAGATGGCTGCTAAAGACGTTAAATTTGGTAATGACGCACGTATTAAAATGCTAGAAGGTGTAAACGTTCTGGCTGACGCAGTAAAAGTAACGCTAGGTCCTAAAGGCCGTAACGTTGTTCTAGACAAATCATTTGGCGCACCAACGATCACTAAAGATGGTGTTTCAGTTGCACGTGAAATCGAACTTGAAGACAAGTTCCAAAACATGGGCGCGCAAATGGTTAAAGAAGTGGCTTCGCAAGCGAATGACGCGGCGGGCGACGGTACGACTACAGCAACAGTTCTTGCTCAAGCAATCATCACTGAAGGCTTAAAAGCCGTTGCTGCTGGCATGAATCCAATGGATCTTAAGCGCGGTATCGACAAAGCAGTTATCGCTGCAGTTGAAGAGCTAAAAGGCCTTTCTGTTCCATGCGCAGATACAAAAGCTATCGCGCAAGTAGGTACTATCTCTGCGAACTCTGATTCGACAGTAGGTAACATCATTGCTGAAGCGATGGAAAAAGTAGGTCGTGATGGCGTAATCACGGTTGAAGAAGGTCAGGCTCTACAAGACGAGCTAGACGTAGTTGAAGGTATGCAGTTCGACCGTGGTTACCTATCTCCTTACTTCATCAACAACCAAGAAGCGGGTTCTGTTGATCTAGAAAGCCCATTCATTCTTCTTATCGACAAGAAAGTTTCGAACATCCGTGAACTTCTTCCGACTCTAGAAGCAGTTGCTAAGGCATCTCGTCCACTTCTTATCATCGCTGAAGATGTAGAAGGCGAAGCGCTTGCAACTCTAGTTGTGAACAACATGCGTGGCATCGTTAAAGTGGCTGCTGTTAAAGCGCCTGGTTTCGGTGACCGTCGTAAGTCTATGCTACAAGATATCGCTATCCTAACGGGCGGTACGGTTATCTCTGAAGAGATCGGCCTAGACCTAGAGAAAGTAACGCTAGAAGACCTAGGTCAAGCTAAGCGTGTAACTATCACTAAAGAAAACTCAACCATCATCGATGGCGCGGGCGAAGAAACAATGATCCAAGGTCGCGTTTCTCAAATCCGTCAACAAATCGAAGATGCAACGTCTGACTACGACAAAGAGAAACTTCAAGAGCGCGTAGCTAAGCTAGCTGGCGGTGTTGCAGTAATCAAAGTAGGCGCTGCAACTGAAGTTGAGATGAAAGAGAAGAAAGACCGCGTTGAAGATGCACTTCACGCAACTCGCGCTGCCGTTGAAGAGGGGGTGGTTGCTGGTGGTGGTGTTGCACTTATCCGCGCTGCATCTAAAGTTGCTGGCCTTGAAGGCGACAACGAAGAGCAAAACGTCGGTATCCGTGTTGCACTACGTGCAATGGAAGCGCCTATCCGTCAAATCACGAAGAACGCAGGTGATGAAGAATCTGTTGTTGCTAACAACGTTCGTGCTGGCGAAGGTAACTACGGTTACAACGCGGCGACTGGCGAATACGGCGACATGATTGCAATGGGTATCCTAGATCCAACTAAGGTAACTCGCTCTGCACTTCAGTTCGCAGCGTCAGTTGCTGGTCTTATGATCACAACAGAAGCGATGATCACTGATAAGCCACAAGATTCTGGCCCTGCAATGCCTGATATGGGTGGCATGGGCGGTATGGGTGGCATGGGCGGCATGATGTAATCATCCCCCTTTCTCTATAGCAGAGAAAGTCACACATAAGCTTTAGAAAACGGAGACTTCGGTCTCCGTTTTTTTGCTCTTAAGCCTTATTTATTCGCATCCCGTATCTGTATTTCAGCTTCACCATCACCCTTTTCCCCAAAGCTCCTTGGTCAGCCTGCCTTGTGCGTAAACTGTTGTTCATCAATTTTTTGCAGCATCATGTCACGCTTAAATGGTTTTGGAAGATAATCGTTCATTCCACACTCGAAGCAACGTTTAATATCATCATCGAGCACGGATGCCGTTAAAGCGAGGATATGTGTTGCCTGAAGTTGCAGGTTTTCTTCATAGCGCCTGATTCGCTCTGTTGCCTCAAAGCCATCTACATTCGGCATCATGCAGTCCATCAAGATAAGGCCGATGTCTTGATGATGCCCTTTATATAAATCAATCGCTTCTTGTCCATCATTGGCAACCCAATATTCAATCCCTAACTTATCTAAATTGATACATACCACCTTCTGGTTTACGCGGTTATCTTCAACTACGAGGACTTTTTGACGTACAGTCGCTTCTATCGGCTCAGGTTGATGTTGAGGGGGTTGTGGCTGTGACCTTTCAAGCACGGAGTTCAACATGCTACTTAAGCGGGAACCGAGCATAGGAAGAGTCACATAGCCTGAGATAAAATGACACTCACTCATAGGATCACTAAGATTATCTTTCACTATGATGATTTTCACCTCTGGTGCTAAGCGATGCAGTGTTTTGGCTTGGTTAATATCTTCCATCAAAGCGATCTCTGGGAGGTCAGTTGCCGCCAAGTTTGTTTCGATTGATTTTAGTTGTGGTGAGTAACCAAGGCGGAACAAGTCATCGAGTAAAAGTTTCGATGGCGCATCTGAATAATAGACAACGGTTTGTTTACGATTTTTATGTTCAGAATGATCTGATGGCACTACGGTTAATTGGAAATGAAAGCAACTGCCCACGTCTTTCTCTGACTCAACGTTTATCGAGCCTCCCATCATTTCCACCATACGTGACGAAATACTAAGCCCTAATCCGGTCCCCGCAATATTGGAGGTGATGTTGGTATCTTCTTGGCAAAACGCTTTGAAAATGTGATCTTGTTGGTCTGCTGCGATACCAATACCCGTATCTCGAACAGAAAACTCGACCACACACTCTGTTTCCAATGATGGAAGCCGTTTAGCGGTGAATACGATAGAGCCTTGTTCTGTAAATTTGATCGCATTTGAGGCTAAATTCATCAACACTTGGCGAATTTTATTCCCATCAACATGAATGTACTCTGGGAGCTCGCCATCAATTTCAACTTCCAACTTAATCTGCTTTTGATAAGCTTTAGAAGAAATCAGAGTCACGCTATCAAACAGCAGCTCTCTTAAGTCTGTCGTATGTGGATTAATTTCCAGTTTACCCGATTCAATTTTGGACAGATCGAGAACATCGTTGATCAACATAAGTAAGGTTTGAGAAGAGGTATAGATAGTCCCAAGGCAGTCTTTCTGTTCTGCGGATAGTTTGGTTTCTGCCAGTATTTCTGACATACCAATCATGCCATTAAGCGGTGTCCGTATCTCATGAGACATATTGGCAAGAAAGGCACTTTTTGCACGGTTTGCTTGTCGTGCTTTCTCTTGTGAAACAATCAATTGAGTTTCAAGTTGACTGGCACGCCACACAACATAAAGCAGCACCAGTAACGTCACCCCTCCTAATGCGGCTGTCGATAAGTAGCTGTACGACTTTATCTGCGTCAGGCTCTCTGCGATCTGCTTGGGTGTTTCGGTGAAAAGTAAGTTGAGCTCATCTTCAACATGATAAATACTGCTGGTGAGTTCTCCTTTGAGGCCGCTATCAGAGCTGTACCCGACACTCTTTAACCCTCGCTGCAATCGCCAAAAGTGGCGTTTAAAATTATTAAACGAAGCTAATGCACTGATCGTTCGGGAATTCTGTTCTATTTCATCTTGGATTTTGAACAATGAATCGACAATCTTATCTAATGTTGTCTGATCAAAATCGGTAAAGAACTGATACATGAGATCTTGTGTTTCTAAAGTCAATTCTTCAAGCTGCACATTATTGGATTCATGTACGAAGCGCTCAAGTGTCAACGCTGCATTTTTTAGTTTCTCAATGAGCCCAATTTGGTCCCTCTTGCCATGTATGCTGACTAACTCAAGGGCTAATAATGTAAAGGCGGTGTGGTACTCGTCGAGATACTCGACAACTTTGGCATAATTAAAAGAAATATTGAGGTCGCTTCGTACGATTTTCCCATCGATCTCAGCCAGCTTTTCGATCAGCTGACTTCGCTTTATATTGAGTTGTTCTTGAATCTCTGGTTGCCTTGTGGAAACAAACTGCTGCTCTTGTCGTCTGACAGAGAGCATAACGCTATAAGCTTCAGAAAGACTGAGCTGGAGATTAATCATGTCCTGCTCTTTGTTCTTCAGAGCATGGCTAACATAGATATAGAGGCCTAAAAATAACACGATAGCCAAAAAACCACGCGAAATAATCGCTTTAATGGTCTGTTTATTCGTAGGTTCCTTAACCATGCTATTCCCACTGTTTCATATCGTTCTATTCCTATATTAGAATTTAGTTTATTTTCAGAATTTTACGAACATTAGTTTTTGAATACCTGAGGTCTGTTGAGCTTTTATCAATAAATTTTTTAGGATGACATCGCTTTAGATGCGGCAATAAGTGTGTGGGCTATAAGCTTGTGAAACATGTTGATTTTCTCGCCTAGATTTTTGTTTGGAATAATAAGCGTTAGAGCGGAGGTTTCGGTCTCTGTTTTTTTTGCTTTTCGCATCTCGTTCACTCGAATCCCGCATCTGCTCTTAACCATTGCTCTTTATGATTTAGCGGCTTATATTCAACAGTACAGTTATTACATTGATTTAACATGGGTAGCTGTTGAATAAAGGACAATAAATGCTTGATTAAAAATGGATTAATCAAGTCAACAATAAGTCAGTGGAGACTCCCCAATGAAAAAACTACTTTCAGTACTTGCTGTGTCGGCAGCAGTAATGGCACCGGCAGCATTTGCTTCTTCGCCTGTTATGTTTTCAACGATCAACGGCTTCAATGCTCCGGATTCAGATGCGGTTGGTGGTGTACGCTTGGCTTTGCTTCACGGACAAGTGAACGACGTTAAAGGTGTCGACCTTGCGGTTGTGGGTATGTCAGAAACACAAACCACGACGGGTGTGAACCTGGGTATTTTGGGTGCGCATAAAGTAAACCAAGAAATGACCGGTGCATCTCTAGGTTTCTTCAACTGGAACACGGGTAAAACAACGGGTGTTAACCTTGGTGCTGTGAACATTACTAATGATGTGAAAGGCGCGAACGTGAGTTTCGTCAACTACTCAGAAGGTAACACTATGGTTGATGTTGGCGCTGCGAACCTTTCAGAAGTGTCTACGGTTCAGGTTGGTATCTTCAACAAAACCAACAAAATCGAAGGCGTACAAGTTGGTCTGATCAACTGTGCTGACAACGGTTTCTTCCCGTGCTTCCCGATTGTAAACTTTGCTAAGTAAGGCTTAGTGTTACTATAGTGATTCATAACGCCTAAGTGCATCTGACTTAGGCGTTATTGCAACTCAACATTTTCTTATAGATATCCAAACGCCCCTCCAAAATAGATAAGCATATTGTTTTATATTTTCTATT
This sequence comes from Vibrio sp. 10N.222.55.B11, assembly GCF_041473705.1. NCBI lineage: Bacteria > Pseudomonadati > Pseudomonadota > Gammaproteobacteria > Vibrionales > Vibrionaceae > Vibrio > Vibrio sp. 10N.222.55.B11. The sequence continues at coordinate 17,329 of NZ_JBFRST010000038.1, read as the reverse complement.
GCAGTATTTTTACTTATGAGTACAATGTGCGATAAATTTCTAATGATGATTTATATGCTTTGATTAACCACCATACCGTCGATTTTAAAAAGGCTTTCTTAGGCCTGACCGCCAGTTTTTTAGTAGTTTTGAGCTTGTTGCTCGTTGATTCAGCGGAAGAATCAGATAAACAGTATGGAATGGAAAACCAAGGCGTAACACGCTCTTTAGCGGAGCTCACACAGATCATAAATGCGCTTGAGTACAACATCACTGCGCTTTATCCACTGCATGGGGATACCTACGTATTCTCGCATGACAAAAAGATCGAGGGTGAGACGTGTTACTTCACCAGTGAGGAGCAACATGCCCCTCGTTTTGATTTTATGTTCTCTGGCCCTCGCGAGATGTGCAACCCGGAATCGGACCTTTATACCGAAGCGGGTAAGCGCCTGTTCATCGCGCCGACCATGGCTTATTTTGCCAATACCATAGATACCATCTCTGCGATTTACTTCATTTCAAAAGAGAAATTCATTATCTCTTCGCCTTCTGATTTTGCCAGTTACATCAAGGGCGACACCTTTGATTCGGTTGTGAATAGCAGGCCTTATTGGGTGAATACGATTCGCTTTGGCTTAGCTCAAGGGCAAGACCAAGTGGTGTATACCGGCCAATATGATGACTACCTGACAGGTCAGAAAGTGGTGACCTTAACCAAAGGAATCTACGTTAATGGCGAATTTAAAGGGGTGTTGGGTGTCGATGGCTATGTCTCTAACCTAGTCTCAAACCCTACCCATGGCTACAAAGTCACCAGTACGCGAGGCACAAACAAATATGGGTTTATGGACTTTACTTATTCCAAACCTCTGTATGTTGATGACATTGACACCCAGTTATATCTGAGTATTGAAGAAGATAAGAGCGAGCACTTTCTGCATGTATTGGAGATGGAGAAGATTCAGCTTTCGATACTGTTGGTTTTGTATCTGCTCTCGGTTTTATGGCTATGGCGCTTCTATACAAGACAAGAGCACCAGCGTTTAAATGAGCTAGCAATGCGCGACCCATTAACGGGCTTGCTGAATCGACGTGGTTTTGAGGCTCGATTACTGGCGCAAGATGAAGAGCCGATTATTGGTGTTGGCGTGTTTGATATCGATGATTTCAAAGTCGTTAATGATCAGCATGGCCATAAAGTGGGGGACGAGGTGATTTGCCATGTTGCTCGGTTGATGCTGAACAGCGTTAGACAGCAAGATATCGTGGCTCGATTTGGTGGCGAAGAGTTTGTTGTCGCGATTACGGGTGAATCGTCTGAGTTGCTTTCATCGATCTTTGAGCGAATTCAAAACGACATTAGCCTACAGAGTTATCGATGCCCTACGGGTGACAAGATTAGTATCTCAGTGTCTGGTGGCGCGACGCTTTACTCTTTGTATAAGTTCGACAGCGTAGGGCACTTGTGGGAAAACCAGAGTATTCGTTCGTCTGATGAGCAGCTCTATAAGGCAAAGGCTGCGGGTAAGAATCAGGTGTGTATTCAGGTGTATTAAGTTCTCCCAAAATAATGCGAAGCCTAGTCGTTTGACTAGGCTTCTTTGTATCATTGGCATTACCACTAAGGCTATCAAGTGCTGCGCTATTTCTTCACGCGACCTTTTCGCATCCACTTTTGGTGAACGCCACGACGTAAGCTTTGGAAGCTGTTTTCCACTTTATCGACACCAAGCAGAATCACTAGCGCCATTAGCGTGATAATGACCGATTGGGAAAGATGCCCTAGTGCGATCATCATACCTAATGCTGCGAGTACCCAGATAATTGCGGCTGAAGTCACGCCATGAATCTTGCCATCCAGTGTCATCATTACACCTGCCCCAAGAAATCCAACACCCGTAATTATCTGACCAAGCACACGAGCTTGATCGAGTGTGTTGGGGGATAGGCTGATCGCCATGGTGAGGAAGAAATAGGTACCACTGATGATCAGAATCGACGTTCGGATTCCGACGGGTTTACCACGTGTTTGCCTTTCGATTCCGATTAAAGAACCACACAGCATGCATGCAGCGAGGCCTGCCCAGCTAAAGGGGGCAAGGTTGAGAGTTTGTTCTATAAATTGTGACATATCACCCCTCCTAAAAATTTAGAATAGAGCCGAGTATGCTAATAATAGACCGGACGATCGAACAAAAACTTTTTGTCTTAACGATTGATAAAGATGACGTAAAGTCTAGCAGCCGCTTGTTGTTAAGGTGAAGGCTGGTGTCGTGGTCTCTGTCGCTTCTTGGTACTCAATACGATAAGAAGCGACCATTGCTCTAGATAGAGTTATTCAATATGTAGGTCGAGTGGTGTCTTACTAGTGCGGCCGCCAATCTCACGGGTTAACTTAGGTACTAGGTAGCCAGAAACCTCAGAGATTAATCCTTTAAAGTGATGCTTCGCCTCTTCATCTGAAATATAGAAGTGCGCTGCGCCCTGAACCTTATCAAGTACATGCATATAGTAAGGTAAAATACCGGCGTCGAATAGCTTTTCGCTTAATTCTTTCAATGATTTAGCGCTGTTGTTTACGCCTTTAAGCATCACGCCTTGGTTGAGCAGAGTAGCACCACTTAACTTAAGCTTGTGGAAGGCTTGTTTGAGCTCTAAGTTGATTTCGTTAGCATGGTTAATGTGGCTCACCATCACCACATTAAGGCGAGTTTGAGCTAACAATTGACATAGTTCATCCGTTACTCGAGCGGGAATCACAACCGGTAATCGGCTATGAATTCGAACTGTTTTCACATGTGGAATTTGTGCGATAGCATGAATTAGCCACTCTAGTTCGCTGTCTTTTGCCATCAGTGGATCGCCACCCGACAAGATAACTTCGTTGATCTCTGGGTGAGCAGCCACATAGTCGAGACTGGTTTGCCAAACAGACTTCGAGCCCTTGTTATCTTGGTAAGGGAAGTGACGACGGAAGCAGTAGCGGCAGTTAATCGCACAACCGCCTTTCACAATCATCAGTGCACGGTTCTTGTATTTGTGCAGTAGCCCAGGAATGGCGTTGTCTTGCTCTTCCAGTGGATCAGCGGAATAGCCTTGGTGTACCTCAAACTCTTCGCTTAGCGGTAAAATTTGTCGTAGCAATGGATCGTGTGGGTTGCCTTTTTCCATTCGTTCGACAAAGCTAAGAGGTACCCGAAGTGCAAATAACTCACGAGCAGCGAAGCCTGCTTGCCATGGTGTTGGGTCTATTTCCAATGCCTCAAGCAGTTTTGTCGGGTCAGAGATCGCATTCGATAGTTGTTTGAGCCAGTTTTGCTCAACAGATTCGACTTTTCGGGTTATGATATGCGGCATTGAAATTAACTCAAAGATGTGGAAGAGAAAATCATGGCGTCAGTAAGCACCAATGAATTCAAAGGCGGTTTAAAATTCATGATGGATAACGAGCCTTGCTCAATTATCGAAAATGAATACGTTAAGCCAGGTAAAGGCCAAGCGTTTAACCGTGTTAAACTTCGTAAACTGCTGTCAGGCAAAGTGTTAGAGAAAACATTTAAGTCAGGCGATACAGTAGAACTAGCGGACGTTGTAGACGTTGAATTAGGCTACCTATACAGCGATGGCGAATTCTACCACTTCATGAACAACGAAACATTCGAGCAAATCGCTGCTGATGCAAAAGCAGTAGGCGAGACTTCTAAATGGTTAGTTGAAAACGACGTATGTACTCTAACGTTGTGGAATGATAACCCTATCACAGTAACTCCACCAAACTTTGTTGAGATCGCAGTAACAGAAACCGATCCTGGCCTTAAGGGCGACACACAAGGTACTGGCGGTAAGCCTGCAACTCTAGCAACAGGCGCGGTAGTTCGCGTACCTCTATTCATCGCTATCGGTGAAGTTGTTAAAGTTGATACTCGTACTGGCGAATACGTTGGTCGTGTGAAGTAATTGACTTCAAGTATCTGAAAAAGGTCGCTTAGGCGGCCTTTTTTGTATCTGGAGATCGGGGAAAAGCAGAAGAGCAGACACGCGTAAACGAGATTCGGGATGCGAGATACGAAGAGCTGGAAGAGCAGATATGTGTGAACGAGATGCGAGATACGAAAAGCAGGAAGATCAGAGCCGAGTCAGAGAGATAAGATATTCAACAAATAACAAAAAAGCAGAGCTGGATAACCTAGCTCTGCTTTCGTTTTTCTGCTCTTAAGCTCTTCGATACTCGATTACTCGAATCCCGTATCTGCTTTTAGATCATAAAGATGAAAATAACAGACAACGCGCTGATTAGGCCTGCAATGAAGTAGCAACCCACTTTACCCGCAACGCCGACATGGAACTTAAGGTCGTGCATGCCGTGGTGAAGACGGTGCATTGCATGCCACATTGGCAGTGCCAGCGTACCGATGATGAATAGCGCACCGATAATGCTGGTGGCGAATTCAGACACACGCTCGTAGCTCATTGCGTCAGCATCAATGATGCCCATTGGCACTAAGATACCTAACACTAGAATCGTGATTGGTGTGATCATCGCGAACCAAGTACCGCCAGCGCCAAATAGGCCCCACCAGATTGGCTCATCAGAGCGTTGTGGGTTGTGGTTAACAGGTGTTACTTTGTAATTTGTGTTCATAACGAAAGCTCCTTACACCACAACAAGAACGATTAAAGAAATAAAAGCCACCGCTGCCCACTGGGTCAGTACGATGATTTTTTTATCAACCAATTTGCCTTTAAGACGGATTGGCATTACTTGAGGCATCATGCTGAAGAAGGTTTGAGCGTGCAGCAAGCTGCCTAGCAGTGCCACGATGTTGATACCAACGACGATAGGGTTAGCCATAAAGCTCAACCAACCAGCCCAAGCTTCAGGCCCTTTCACTAGTGCACCCAAACCGAAGGTTAGGAACAGAGTGAATAGAATCAAAGGCAGTACAGTCGCTTCACGTAGCATGTAGAAGCGGTAGAACGGATGGTTGCTCCACCACGTTCTCTTCATCTCACGAACATAAGGCTTACGATTGCTCATATTATGCCTCCTCTGCTGTTTTTACTTGCGATCCGTCTGGCTTGAACATCGAGATAACGAAGTCCATTGAAGACTCAACTTTACCTTGGTTTACTGCAGCCGCTGGGTCTACTTTCTTCGGACAAACGTCAGAACAGTAACCTACAAACGTACAGCCCCAAGCGCCGTTGTCGCCATTGATAAGCTTCATGCGCTCAGCTTTACCATTGTCACGGCTATCTAGGTTGTATCGGTGAGCAAGAGCAAGTGCCGCAGGGCCGATGAACTCAGGGTTTAGACCAAACTGAGGACATGCTGCGTAACACAAACCACAGTTGATGCAGCCAGCGAACTGTTTGTATTTCGCCATTTGCTCTGGAGTTTGGATGTTCGTGCCGTCTTCTGGCTTACGGTCGTTACCAATGATGTAAGGCTTGATCGCTTCAAGGCGCTCGATGAACGGCGTCATGTCGACAATCAAATCTTTTTCGATTGGGAAGTTAGCCAAAGGCTCAATCTTGAAGCCATTCGGGTAATCACGTAAGAAGCTCTTACATGCCAGTTTTGGCACGCCATCAACCATGATGCCGCAAGAACCACAAATCGCCATACGACAAGACCAACGGTAAGACAGGTCTTTATCTAGGTTATCTTTGATGTAACCAATCGCATCAAGTACCGACATGGTTTCATCAAACGGAACTTCAAAGGTTTGAAAGTGAGGTTCTGCATCGTGCTCAGGGTCATAACGCAGGATTTCAATTTTTTGGATTCGATTCGCTGACATTATGCTTGCTCCTCTTCGCTCTTCTTCGCATTCTCTTCTGCTGCTTTTTCAGCGGCAGCGGCTTTCTCTGCAGCTTCACCGTACAGACGAGCTTTAGGTTGAGATTTAGTAATCTTAACGCCGCTGTAGTCGATGGTTGGTGCTGCATCTTCGTTGTAGAAAGATAGAGAGTGTTTCAGGAAGTTCACGTCATCACGTTCTGTGCAGTTGTCGTCTAGACGTTGGTGTGCACCGCGAGACTCTTTACGAAGAATCGCTGAGTGGACCATCGCTTCTGCAACTTCAAGGCCGTAACCCACCTCGATAGCGTAAAGTAGGTCAGTGTTGAACACTTTGCCTTTGTCTTTAATGCTGATCTTCTTGTAGCGAGCTTTCAGTTCAGTGATTTTGTCGATGGTCTTTTGCATCAAGTCTTCTTGACGGTAGATACCACAACCCGCTTCCATGGTGTGACCCATTTCAGTACGGATATCAGCCCAGTTCTCGTCGCCTTCTTGGTTTAGTAGACCTGCGATGCGATCTTCAACCGCTTTCACTTGCTTAGCGATAGACTCTTCGTTCCAGCCTTTGAATTCAGCAGCGCGTTTCACCGCTTCTTCACCAGCAACGCGGCCAAATACCACGAACTCAGCCAGTGAGTTAGAACCTAGGCGGTTTGCACCGTGTAGGCCAACTGAAGCACATTCACCAACGGCGAATAGGCCTTTAATACGAGTTTCACAGGTACCGTTAGTTTCAATACCACCCATGGTGTAGTGAACGGTCGGGCGAATCGGGATCGGCTCTTTTGCTGGGTCTACGTTTACGTACGCTTTTGCAAGCTCACAGATGAACGGTAGACGCTCTTGCAGGTACTCTTCACCAAGGTGGCGAAGGTCAAGGTGCACGACATCACCAAGTGGGTGCTTGATGGTGTTGCCTTTCTGCTGCTCGTGCCAGAATGCTTGAGAAACTTTGTCACGTGGACCCAGTTCCATGTATTTGTTTTTCGGCTCGCCCACTGGAGTTTCAGGGCCCATGCCGTAATCTTGCAGGTAACGGTAGCCGTTCTTGTTGACGATGATACCGCCTTCACCACGACAACCTTCGGTCATCAAGATGCCAGTGCCCGGTAGGCCTGTTGGGTGGTATTGAACGAACTCCATATCACGCAGTGGTACACCGTGGCGATAAGCCATTGCCATACCGTCGCCGGTTACGATGCCGCCGTTGGTATTACAGTGGTAAACACGACCTGCGCCGCCGGTTGCTAGAACAACAGATTTTGCTTTGATGGTAACAAGCTCACCTTCAGACATGTGAATCGCGATTAGGCCTTGTACTTCGCCATCTTCAACGCCGCTCTGGTTTTCTACGAGAAGGTCCACCACAAAGTACTCATCAAATCGTTTGATTGTGTCGTACTTCATCGAAGTCTGGAACAGAGTATGAAGCATGTGGAAGCCGGTTTTATCCGCTGCGAACCACGTTCTCTCTACCTTCATACCGCCGAATCGGCGTACGTTTACTTCACCGTTTTCTTTACGACTCCATGGGCAGCCCCATTGTTCCATTTGGATCATTTCGCGAGTCGAGTTTTCAACAAAGTATTCAACAACATCCTGTTCACATAGCCAGTCGCCACCGCCAACAGTATCGTTGAAGTGGTTATCTAGGCTATCTTCGTCTTTAATTACCGCTGCTGAACCGCCTTCTGCTGCCACCGTGTGCGAACGCATTGGGTAAACTTTAGAAATCAGTGCTACTTCCAGTTCAGGATTAGCTTCAGCTGCTGCAATTGCTGTACGAAGACCAGCGCCGCCTGCGCCGATGACTGCGATATCTGTGGTAATTGTCTTCACAGTTATTCTCCAGTGTGATGCGGAGTATTCCGCTTGTTATTATAAAAAGCATTTAGAGAGTACTTAAACGGCATCAACCGTTTATCACCCCTAAGCCTTAAGTGGTAGGTTCAGTGTAAGAGAGGAAGGTATTCGAAAAGTTGATGCATTTGGGTTTTTAGGTCGGTAGTGCATATGGAGGCATAGAAATTATAGGTTATGTGACTGCAATCACGGCAATGAATCGTTGATAACGATTAACCCACAAGACTTGTGTTAACGGCTTGTTGAGTATGATTTTTGTTATCAATGTGGATGTGAAAGCTGTATTGATAATTGTATTGTAGAACGTAATTTTCTGGCTTCATTAAAGCAACATTTTGCTTCCATCTATAGAAAGATAGAAGCTTACAAAAGAGGCGAAAGGTGGTAATTTCCGTCGCCTAGAATTCAGTAATATGGAACTTAATAATGCACTCAACATGGCAACCAGCCGCAACCATTAAGCAGTTAAAGCAACGTGCTGATATCCTTAATCAAATCCGTCAGTTCTTTGCTGAGCGAAACGTGATGGAAGTGGATACGCCTGCGATGAGCCACGCCACGGTGACGGACGTGCATTTGCATACTTTCAAAACTGAATTCGTAGGGCCGGGTTATGCGCACGGTCAGCCTCTGTTCTTTATGACTAGCCCTGAGTTTCATATGAAACGTCTATTAGCGGCGGGCAGTGGCTGTATTTACCAAATTTGTAAGTCTTTCCGTAACGAAGAAAATGGCCGTTACCACAACCCTGAGTTCACCATGTTGGAGTGGTATCGCGTTGGCTTTGATCACCATGACCTGATGGATGAAATGGATTTGCTGTTACAGCAGGTACTTAAATCGGGCTCAGCAGAGCGAATGACTTACCAACAAGCCTTTATTGACGTGTTAGGTGTGTGTCCCCTGGAAGATTCGATGGCTACGCTAAAGCAAGCCGCAGCAAAACTTGGGCTCAGCGATATAGCTGACCCTGAAGAAGATCGTGATACCTTGCTGCAGTTGCTGTTTAGTATTGGGGTTGAAGCCAAAATAGGGCAACAAGTCCCTGCGTTTGTTTATGACTTTCCGGCTTCACAAGCGGCATTAGCCAAGATTAACCCGAATGACTCGCGAGTGGCGGATCGCTTTGAGGTGTACTTTAAAGGGATTGAATTGGCAAACGGCTTCCATGAATTAGATAAGCCACAAGAGCAGCTCAAGCGCTTTGAAGATGACAATGCCAAACGTATTGAGATGGGCTTATCGCCTCAACCGATTGACCATCACTTGATTGAGGCATTAAAAGTGGGCTTACCAGACTGTGCGGGTGTTGCTTTAGGTATTGATCGTCTGATCATGCTGGCGTTAGGTTATGACCACATCGATGACGTGACGGCTTTTCCTTTCCCACGTTCTTAACTTTTTGCTTTTGTTTTTACTGAGAGTGAATAGTCATTAGCTATTCACTCTCAGTTTCCAATCAGCTGCCAATTAACTTCACTAGCTAGCTGACTAGAATACCAGTACCCACTACGGCAACAATGGCACCGATCCAAGCGTAGGCATTTGGTCTCTGTTTGGTGTACAGCCAAAGTATTGGTAACAACATGATAGGTGTGGTTGAAGACAACAGAGCAACCATGCCGACATTTCCTTCTTGCAGTGCATACAAGATCAGCGTCATTCCCACCGCCATCGCTAAAAATCCGTTCACTGCGGTAATCGCAAATATTTGACCATTCATCGGGTTGATTGCGCGTGAGAGCTTAGCGCCAGTTAGACGAAATGCGGAGTGAGCAACAAAAGCGGTAATCATACGAATCGCTGAAGCGGCAACAGGGTCTATGCTGGTTTGCATCACGGGTTTTGCAATAATACCGCCCAAGGCTTGGCAAATAGCGGCAGTGATTCCGAGAGCTACACCAATCCACACGGTGCCCTTGATGGTTTCGAGTTGGTTGTTGGCTTGTCCTCGACGACCAAAGAATATCGCGGTTAAAACGCCGCTAAACACCAAAGCCGAGCCAATCAGCTCCACCGAAGTCATGCTTTCGCTAAATAGGAAGTAACCAAGAATTGCCGAGAACACGGCGTGACAAGAGAACAGCAAACCTGCTTGGCGCGGTCCCATTCTGTTCAAACAAGCAAATAGGGCGGTATCACCAATGAAGATGCCAATTAGCCCAGACAGCATCATCGGCGTGACGAGGTCTGCTTCGACCGTTGACCAGCCACCAGTAAACCAAGCCATGCTCGATAAGATGATAGCAGTGCAACCCATGCGCCAACGGCTATAGGCGAAAGAACCTAAGTGTTGAGCAGGCTTTACTGACATCAGGCTCGCGATAGCCCAAAGAAAAGCGGCAGCAAGAGCCAACCATTCGAATCCCATCTGAATAACATCCTTGTGTCTGGGATAAATTAGCTCATCAATATGCATTAAACCGGACTGAGAACAAAGTGATTCTTGTGAAAAGAGTCACTTTGTTTCAGTTATCGGTTTACGTCACCGGCCGCTCGATGGTGAGGTTTAACTTATGTTGCTTGAGATGAGTTATACCTTAAAGCGCTCCACATCTCGGCGCATCGACTCGGCAGCGTTACTCATTTCATTTGAGCTATTGCGGCTGCTTTCAGCTTGTTGTGCAAGATCGTCGGAGGCATCCTTGATTCCTTGCGTATTACGACTGATGTCTTCGCTTACTGCGCGTTGCTCTTCTGCAGCACTCGCTATTTGCAGCGCCATATCGTTGATTTCAGTGATCGCTTGGGTGATTTTAGAGAGGCTGCCATGAGCTTGCTCTGCGAAGCCAACGCTGTTCTCTGCCAGTTGGGTGCTGGTGGTCATGCTTTCAACGGCATGTTCGGTATTCTTCTGTAACGTATCAATCATCACGCGGATTTCTTCGGTCGAGCCATGCGTTCTTTGGCTAAGCACTCGCACTTCATCGGCGACAACCGCAAACCCACGACCTTGTTCACCTGCACGAGCCGCTTCAATTGCAGCATTTAATGCCAATAGATTGGTTTGTTCGGCAATGCCTTGAATGGTGGACAGGATCTGGTTGATGCTTTGCGCGTTGTTTTCCAGCTCTCGGATAACATTGGCAGCGTCTTCCACTTGAGTTGCAAGACCAGTAATCGCATCGCGGTTTTGTTGAATAACCTCTTGGCCATCGTTACACGCGGTCGCCGAAGCTTGAGAAGCGGATGCGGTTAATTCTGCATGACTCGCCACCTCTGCTGCGGTCGCTGACATCTCATGAATCGCGGTCGCTATTTGATTGATATCGTTTTGCTGATTCTCAACTCGAATGGATGATTGGGTCGCCAGTTGATTGGCTTTTTCTGCGTGATTATTTAAATCATGGCTGTGCTCAATAACGCCTTTCAGCATGCTTTGCATCTGGCTTAAGAACTGGTTCACAAGTTCGGCAAGCTTACCGATCTCATCCATGCGTGTGATATCAATGCGTTGAGTGAGGTCACCTCTGCCTTGAGCCAGCTGAGTCAGTGCGTCAGACAAGGTTTGTAGTGGGGAAAGCAGGCGGTTGATCACCACTGTGCTCGCAATCGAAATGACGATATACAAAATCAAAGAAGTAAGAGCGATGAACTGAATCGCGTCAGATACTGCGGAAAACGCCATTTCCTTATCGATAACAATACCCAGTGACCAATCGGTATTCGGGACATTGGCAATGTAGACCATTTTATCCTCTTGGCCAGGCCAAGTTAGCGTAGTGATCATTTGGCCTTGGATCAGTTGTGACACTTTGTTGGCTGTTAGTTCCGGATTCAAACTGGTCAGTGGTTTCTGACTTAGCTCTTCATCACTGTAGGCAACGATGTTGTTGTTACCGTCAACTAAAAACGCAAAGCCATCGTTATCCAGTTTCACGTTGAGTACGGTGTCGATAATGCTGGTTACAGTTAGGTCTGCCGCGAGGACACCTTGTCTTTCACCGTTGAATGCTTTTGCAAAGCTGATGACAATGCTGCCGTCAAAGTCTTGATAAGGTTCAGTAATGACGAGGTCTGATGTTGCGTTGGCATCTTTATACCAAGGGCGGGTGCGTGGGTCGTAGCCTGCTGGCCAATCTTCACCTTTGTCGCCATACGCGATAGTGCCGTCGCTGAATCCGGCATAAACAGACAAGAATTGTCCAGCTTGTTTGGTGATTAGCAACTCGCGGTCAGAGTTACTGTTGCTTGAAATGGTCGGTTCATTAGCAAGCATCATATCGCTGCGAGTCGAGAGCCAATCGGCAATATAATTCGTCGTGCCAGCACTGACATTTCTCATTTCTTGGTTGATCGCGACTTCAGTTTCTTGAGTCAGTTGATTAACCGATATCCAGGCTTGAGCGCCACTCACGACGGCAATAATGACCGCAATTGCGATCTGAATTTTAAATTTAATAGTATGTCTCAAGGTCCATTCCTCTCTGATTAGACAAAACCTAACTACGTTGACGTACTTGATGGTGAATTGGTGTGTCTATGATAGGCGTATAGTGCCGCTGTCTTAAGTTGAATGACTGTGTTTAAAATCATAAATTCTAAATATATTTACTCTGCTTTTTGTAAAACAGTGAAGTAATATCACAGTTACCTATTGATTGAAATGTCAGTTAATTGCTTGAGGTGGAGTGGTATAGATCGAAAAAAGCGCCAAATTTACATTCAGCGCTTTAGTTAGGATTAAAGGGGAGCGTTAACGCTTACTAGGTGATGATAAACAGGGCGAGGTAAACCATCAGCAAGCCCACAATACCTAAGATGATGCCCATCTTCGCCATGTCTTTGCTTTCGATAAGCCCGGTCGAGTAGGCCAGTGAGTTTGGTGGTGTCGATACTGGCAGAATCATGCCAAGTGACGCAGAGAAGGCGACCACAACCAGCAAGCCTTGCAGACCACCAATCGCAACTAGGCTTTCCATGGAAGCACCAATTGCAGCGGCTATCGGCATCAGCAAGTTGGCCGTCGCAGTGTTTGACATGAAGTTCGCCATTAACCAACACACGATAGACAATGTCAGTACCACAGCTGCAGGTGAGAGCGATTCATAGTCAATTGCGTGTGCGAGTGCAGCGGCTAAGCCTGTTTTATCTAAGCCAATACCAATCGCAATACCACCTGCGACCAGCCACAACACATCCCAGTTAATCAGCTTGAGTTCTTCTTTGCCCATGATGCCAGTGAGCGTAAACACAGCCAGTGGAATGATAGACACGACATAGGTGTTCATGCCGTGCAGTTTGGTGGTCATCCACAATAAGATTGTCGCAGCGAAGGTGATGTAAACCACAATCGCTCGCCAGCTCTTTCTAAATTGTCCATCAAGCTTGAGCACCATGTTTCTTTCTTTAGAAGGGAAGAGTTTTTGTAGAAGAAACCAAGCGATGGTGAGTTGGATGATCACAAAGGGTAAGCCCATCATCATCCAGCTGAGGAAGTCGATGGTATTTTCACCCGTTAGGTATTGCAGCGCGATGGCATTGGGCGGTGTACCGATTGGGGTTGCGATACCGCCAGTATTGGCAGCAATTGGAATACACAACACGAGCGCTTTGATACCCATATCGCCTTTTGGTGCAGATGCCACGATAGGGCCGAGCAGCGCAAGCATCATTACCGTCGTTGCGGTATTTGACATGAACATTGAGAACACGGCGGTGATCAGCATTAAGCCGAGCATAATGAAGCGCGGCTCTGTACCAAATGGTTTGAGAAGCACTCGAGCTAGGTTGTTATCGAGTTCGTACTTGGATGCGGATATCGCAAGAGCAAAGCCACCCATGAAAAGGATGATGATTGGTGATGAAAATGCACCGAAGATGTCGGTATATTTGATTAACTCACCGAGATCGTGCCCCGCTGGTGGATTTCTAAATAGGTGTAAACCTTTGTCAGATATCATCACCAGTTCAAGCGCAATGATCAAAATGGAAGTGGCGAATACCGGAACAGGTTCAAGCACCCACAGCAGGGCTGCTAATAAGAATATCGCCAACAGGCGGTGTTGAATCAGCGTGAGATCATCGATTGGTATTGAATCTATCGGCATGAATAACACGCCTAAGGGAATCGCAAAACAAATCAACAGCTTGACCAGAACGCCAACATTGAGTTTAGGCATGCACAAAGACCCTATAAATAAAATATCTTCAAATAGAGTAAGTTATCTGGATTTCTGGTACTTGGAGACGGGTTGTAAAATCGGAAAGTTGTTTAAGGTTTCGACAGTTGTTTTGTTTTTGGTCAATCTTTTATCTGGGCAATTAGAGACAAGAGTGAGAAGCAGCAGGTGGCTGGGCAGGGTTTGAAAGATTGAGTTGTTAGAGCTTGAGTAGCAAATGAATCGGTAGAGTTAAGAAAAAGGCGCGTTCTTCTCTGAAATAGAAAAAGTAACGCGCCTTGAAAGCTTAAATGAGTTAACTCAAATTGTTAAGCTTGGTCAGTGTTCTCAGCAGAATCGGTAACAACATCGTCATTTGCTTGCGCTTCTTTGCCAGCAATGTGCGCGAAAGGTGTACCAAGAACCGTTTTCTCGCCATTTTGCATAGTGTCGTCAAACTTGATCGCATCTTTAGCGAACAGGTTGATAACGGTTGAACCAAGCTTAAAGCGGCCCATCTCTTCGCCTTTCTTCAAGATGATTGCTTTGTCACCTTGTGCAGGGTAATCCCATTTGTAAACCGAGTTACCACGAGGTGGGGTGATGGTACCTGCCCATACTTGCTCGATGCTACCTACGATCGTTGCGCCAACCAGCACTTGTGCCATTGGGCCAAATTCCGTATCGAAGATACAAACGACACGCTCATTACGTGCGAATAGGTTTGGAACGTTTTCTGCCGTTAACGGGTTAACTGAGAAAAGGTCACCTGGAACGTAGATCATCTGGCGCAGTGTGCCGTCGCATGGCATGTGCACGCGGTGGTAATCACTTGGAGACAGGTAAAGCGTTGCGAATTCACCGTCTTTAAATTCATCCGCTAGCGCAGCATCACCACCCAATAGCTCGCGAGCTGAGTAGTTATGGCCTTTCGCTTGAATCAGTTGACCGTCAGTAATTGGGCCAAATTGGCTCACACGTGCATCTGCAGGGTGAACAATAACAGACTCACCTTCAGCGATAGGACGCATGCCTTCTTTCAATTCACGCACGAAGAATTCATTGAATGTTTTAAAGTGTTTTGGATCGCTATGCAGAGCTTCATCCATGTTCACTTTGTATTGCTTGATGAACCAGTTGATGATCGCTGTCGTTAAGCCGCCCGCTTTAGCAGACGCAAGTTTGCCGATTAGGCGAGTTAATCCATGTTGTGGAATCCAGTACTGCAATCCAACTTTAATCTTATCCATTGTATTAATTTTCCAATGCTAATTGTTTTTCAATTAAATCTGTCGATGACGGTTTAGGGCGCGAGATGTTACTTAAATTCGCGCCAATTGTCAGTAAATGCACACATTTGTTCACAAAAACGCGATTAGAGATCGGCTTTTTTGTTGCGTGAATACTGACGGTTATCTTTGTTACTCGCCATGCTTTCAATGATGCGGTGGTAGTTGTCGAAACGTAATCGACTGATCTTTCCGTTTTCTACCGCTTCGCGCAGGATGCAGCCTGGGTCATCAATGTGTTTACAGTCACGGAACTTACAACCGCCAAGGTAAGGCTTGAACTCGATAAAGGCTTCAGTGATTTCGTCGGCCTCTAGGTGCCATAGGCCGAATTCACGCACTCCTGGTGAATCAATCAGATCACCACCAGAAGGGAAGTGGTATAAACGAGCTGCCGTGGTTGTGTGCTGACCAAGACCTGAGTTCTCAGAGACTTCGCCTTCTTCAATGTCTAGCGTAGGCATTAATGCATTCACTAGGCTTGATTTACCCACACCCGATTGACCAACAAAGATGTTGATACGGTCTTTGAGTTCAGCTTCCAGCTCTTTGATGCCGTAGCCAGACTCTTTACTCACGAACATCACTTTATAGCCGATCTTCTCGTACTCTTTAAGTGTTTCACGGTATTCAGCAATCTGCTCATCAGTCAGTAGATCGACCTTGTTCAGTACAACAAGCGGCGCGATGTTTACCGTTTCTGAAGCAATTAGGTAACGGTCGATAATATTAAGTGATAGCTCTGGTAGCACAGCCGATACGATAACCATTTGGTCGACGTTCGCAGCTACTGGCTTTAGGCCATCGTAGTAATCAGGGCGAGTCAGCATTGAAGTTCTCGGCTCAACCGCTTCCACAACGCCAGAAATACCGGCCATTGATTCTAAGCCTGCGCGCCAAGTCACTCGGTCACCAGAAACTAAAGTCTCGATACTACGGCGTAAGTTACAACGATGAACTTCGTTAGTTTCAAGATCTTCGATATCAGCATGTTGGCCAAAGCGCGTAATCACGAGTCCGCTTTTGGTTCCGCCAAGCATGTTCTCATCCCATTGGATAGAATCTTCTTTCTTGAGTCGCTTGTTCTGGTTGCTACGTACACGACGTACTTGACCTTTGGTTAACTTCTTTTTTTTAGCCACAATTTTTCACTTAACACATCTAACTTGATGATTGGGGACTCAAACAGGATGTTGCTGGTACCACGTGATTTCGATGGTCCTAAAGCTAGTTTGAGTATAGTTATTTGGGTATAGTACCTCTTTTACACATAAACAAATAGGCGACGCCTTATGTCCTTTAGCGATCAGAACCTTATTTGGGTTGATCTAGAGATGACAGGACTTGATCCTGAAACTCATAAAATCATTGAAATTGCTACTATCGTTACTGATAGTGAGCTTAACATCCTGGCTGAAGGACCTGTTTTGGCTATTCACCAACCTCAGAGTGAATTGGACAAGATGGACGAGTGGTGCACAACGACGCACACTGGCAGCGGCCTTGTGAAGCGAATTCAAGAAAGTACGGTTTCAGAGCAAGATGCCATCCAACAAACTATTGAGTTTCTTGAAAAATGGGTACCAAAAGGTAAGTCACCAATTTGTGGCAACAGCATTGGTCAAGACCGCCGTTTCCTATACAAGCACATGCCAGAGTTAGAAGAGTACTTCCACTACCGCTATGTTGACGTAAGCACTCTGAAAGAGCTGACTCGTCGTTGGAAACCTGAAGTGTTAGATGGTTTTTCTAAGTCGGGAAGTCACCTTGCGTTAGACGATATTCGAGAGTCGATCGCCGAGCTGCAGTACTACCGAAAAACGATTATTAACATCTAGTCGAATAAAATGATCACGTTTATCTAACTTTTCAGGGACATAAGAGCCGTTTTTTTTGCAAATCTGTGTGCTTTTGCAGCAGTTGAGTAAAAAGTTTCGTAATTTTGCATTAAGGACTTGCATCACAAAAAAATGCTCTTATAATTCGCAGCCCTGAACGGAGAAAGACGTTTTCAGATTGCGATACTAGCTCAGTTGGTAGAGCGCAACCTTGCCAAGGTTGAGGTCATCGGTTCGAACCCGATGTATCGCTCCAATTTGTAGGTTACGGCGAAAGCGGTAATCGAAAGGTGAAAGACCTTTTATAATGCGATACTAGCTCAGTTGGTAGAGCGCAACCTTGCCAAGGTTGAGGTCATCGGTTCGAACCCGATGTATCGCTCCAAATTCTATTCTTAGAGCTTTGCTCAGAATGAAAATGGTTTAGTCTCATTGTCTTAAACAATGCAT